>NZ_JBFRTN010000018.1:0-3708 GCF_041474095.1 Vibrio sp. 10N.222.54.A3 | reverse complement strand
CTATCGATAATAATCGCGCTGAACGCGCAATTAAACCGCTGGTTATTGGCAGGAAAAATTGGCTATTCTCCAACACACCAAATGGCGCTGAGGCGAGCGCGATGCTTTACAGTATCGTCGAGACTGCAAAAGCCAACGGCCTTATCCTCTATGACTATATGGTCAAGTGCATGAAAGAGCTGGCGAAAGCTGAGCCTGATATCGACGCACTCCTGCCTTGGAACTTCAAACACTGACAAGTCGCCCCGTGGGTTCATGGGGCGGATACCTTCGATGCCTTTATAACGCGGCTGGTGGCTGACCATTGGGTGGTTTCAGACGACAATTAAACGAAAAAAAGAACCCGACACACATCGGGTTCTTTTTTTTAATAGGTAACCATACTTAGTGACTATATCGACTTTCTGTGATTTTCAGTCTCTTTAGCTTACTTGAGCCAACTTAGATGAAATGAAAGCGGCAAGCTCATCTAATTCTCCATTAACCCACTGGTTAAATCTCTTGGCTCTCAATAGCTTTACACTGTCGATTAATTCACTTTTTGATAACTTGATATTATGCCCAGTTTCCAAGCGGCTCATCAGGCTGTAGAAGTGTTCGGATTCAATTATTGTATCACCATAAGTGAGTTTCTTAAGATGGCCTTGCACTTTATGTAGCGCTTCTACAGCAACATCTTTATTGGCATTTAAATCCATTGAAACTAAGTGAGCAATACGGTCTATGTGGTGTTCATCGTCATAGGCAGATATTGTGTATTCAGATTCTAATAATTTAAATTTTCGGTAATTCGCGAAACGTCTAGTTGTATGTGTTACATATTTAAACAATAGGTCATCGCGGAGTGCATCTACGAGTACGTTACGTTTCATCTCATCTGCTAACGCAAACTTGTTGACCAACGGGTTCATTATCGTTGGAGCATTCTTTTTGCCTTCGTTGAAGGTTGAACCTGTAGCTTCTATCATCTGTTTCTCATCACAGTCAATTACGGCCACGTAGTTACCATCTTGATTCTTTGTGAATGAAATATAGTACCCGCACAAATTGTAGTCTTTGGTAATCTTTTTATCATTGCGCATTACCAAATCACCTGGTTTGCATTTATAGATTTCCAACGCAGCTGTGATGTCATTATGAAGCTTTTTATCACTCCCATCGAAAAACATATGTTCAGCAATTAAAGATAGATCCAAAGACTCATACCCTACTCGCCTCACACGCAGACACATGTAGAAGAGGAGTAACAGAGGGTCACCAACTGCAATCTTTTTGGGTAAAGTGAAAAATACTTCTTTCTTAGCCAGAATTTCGATTAGTTTGGGATGAAACGTATAGAAGAACAGTGTCGGCTTTACTTCCACGCCGTTCTCATTGATAACGGGGGCGAGTTTTGAGTTGGTTTCCAGTTCAATAATGAACTGGAAGTCTTTTTGCGTGAACAGTTTCTGAAGTTCTTCATCTACAATCACACCGTCTAGATCGGTCCACTCATAAACTGTGTGACGTAATTCTTGAATTTGTTCTCTTATGCGATCACGAGTCTGACCGTTGTCACTCAGACCACGTAGATACAAAATCTCTTCTAGTTTTGCAGCACACTCAGTATTTTCGAACGGACGCGAAAACCGCTTAGTTTTCATTGCTCGGGCGTTATATGCGATAGCTAACGACAATAGTGCCATTAAGGTTTGGATAGCACCTTTAGTCGATACTTGTTCATGCCCTTTTGCAGCAACCGTATAATTACCACCTTTTGGATGCTTGAATTGGACAAGCGCTTTAGGGCTGCCATTCCTCTTGTTTGGAGCCAGTGCTATGTACTCAGTAGGTAAGATTTGTTTGTCATAAGGCATACCCTTTGGAAGATAAGGTCGCAGATCAACATCCTGTTGAGATAGAGATTTCTTCTGAAGAGCATTTTTGACACTTTCACGATTAGACTTTTTATTGCCTTTGGGACGATTGCGATCCGTTAGGGAGTCACGATCAGCAATTATAGCTAGGTCCACTTTTTTAGCTAAGGTGTAAATATTTGAAGTAGACCGTTTTTGACCGTTATGAGTGACTTCATGTAAGACTAAGAACCCTAAGTTCTTAAGCTCCATCAAAGTACGTCGAAGGGTTGCAGGTTTAATTTCATAACGTGCCTCTACGCCTTCTTGAAATACTTTATTGGCTATGCCACTGTGTGATTTAGCTAAGGCGATCAGGTGTTGAGCAATAGTGCGTTGTTTCAAGCCTAAACTCATGTCCTGAATTGTATCAAATAACTCAACATCAGCTGGGTCGAAAAGAAAAAGAGTAAAACGCCTTTTCAGGTCAATTTTTTCTAGCAATTCAGGTGAGATATCGTTGAGTTCTATCGGCATGTGCTCTATCACTGTTTTTCATGATGCTTTAATCATAACTGTTGAACAAGAATAAGCAACCCTATCATGATCATCCAGATTATTTTGATTTAAGTTATTAAAAATATGATCTTTTTAAAGATGATTTCTTTAGTTGATAAAGGTTTAATGATTAGTATGATTACACCCATACTTAACCGCTGATATTTGTTTATACAACTCTTGATCGCTCAATTTAGTGCGGTGATACATACGCTCTACGTAAGTCTATGTTTTATAGTTAAATGCTACTCTTTTAACTTCATATTCTTATGATCGCTCATTTAGGAGCGGTCATAAAATTGGCTTGTGGATAGATCACGCTTTGATCTTTTGATCGCTCAATTGGATCTTTTGATCGCTCAATTCCCAGCTCTTGATCGCTCAATTGCATCTTTTGATCGCTCAATTGTTTATTCTTGATCGCTCAATTGCTTTATACAGCTTATACAGGGTTACTCACACATTACCAACAGGTAATACACGTCAGGTAGATGCTTTAATCACTGGTAAAATGTTATGATCGCTCATTAGAAATGTTATATAATTTCTGAATAATTTTTTGATAATCAATGGGTTAATAGCCTCGCTATCACTGCATGAAACTTTTCTTATTATGTGAGCAATATCCCAAAGAATTTCACCACAGCCTTTCTCACTAAGATGGCCATTAGCAATGGCCTTTTATTTGAATTTACCCCAGTAGTGCTATGAGCGATCAAGAATACATTCCTCGGCAAGCACCGCTGTATGTAGCTTTCACATCCCTGCGCCATAATGAGCGATCATGAGTGAATTGAGCGGCAAGTCCCATCATATAAGGGTTCTGCATCACTGCAAGGTAATGAGCGATCAAGAACACAACGTCCAGCCAGCTCCGCTGTATGTAGCTTTCACATCCCTGCGTCATAATGAGCGATCATGAGTGAATTGAGCGGCATTCCCCATTTGATAAGGGTTTAGCATCGCTGCACGGTAATGAGCGATCATGAACGGCTTGACTGGTATGCCCCTTCGGATAAGGGTTTAGCATCACTGCAAGGTAATGAGCGATCAAGAACGACTTGAGTAGCATGCCCCATCGGATAAGGGTTTGGCATCACTGCACGGTAATGAGCGATCATGAACTGCTTGAGTAGAATGACCTTCGGATAAGGGTTCTGCATCACTGCAAGGTAATGAGCGATCATGAACTGCTTGAGTAGCATGCCCCATCGGATAAGGGTTTGGCATCACTGCACGGTAATGAGCGATCATGAACGGCTTGAGTAGAATGCCCCATCGGATAAGGGGTTAGCATCACTGCACGGTAATGAGC
>NZ_JBFRTN010000017.1:0-151338 GCF_041474095.1 Vibrio sp. 10N.222.54.A3 | reverse complement strand
AAGATCAACACGCCCTAGTCACAGATTGTCGCGAAAATAGTTCACTTTCGTCATGGAAGACATGATCAGGGGTACTTAAACTAGGTTGAGGTGAATAGGGTAATTATGGGCGATTATTTAGATATTTGGTTTACGGTTACCTCCTTAGTTTTTATTGTAAGCTTACTTTCAGCACTTTTTGTTGGGGTCTGGCGTAAAAATATAAAAGCGTTGATTCTCTTAAGTGGAGTCGCAGCAATCAGTATCGTTCTGTTTCTCTCTCAGAAGTATCAAATCCGAAATATCCTAGCTGAAGAGCTGAGCGTGTCGAGTTTTGTTGTGGAGGCTCATGAGGAGTTTGAAGAATCTAAATTGTTAGATTCTTTGAGAAGTAGTAACTACGTAACGATGAATAGAACGAAACCTTTGTCAAAAAGTAAAGTACGTATTGTTATTAACTCTGGCGAGATTGAGTTATTGATAGCTCAAGACTCTAAGAACGAAGAACTGTTTTGGATCTATTACCCCAAATACCGATTTAGTCGTTTAAACCCAATTGGAAAGGTACGTATCCGTTAAACATAAGTGCACAATTGCTACAGCGACTTTTAGTAACAAAAATACCGCCGTAATCAACGGCGGCATTTTTTTTATGCTTATTGCATCGTTCAGCTGAGAACAGCGAGCCTACTTAGCGTGAGCTAATTCGACACTCTTTGTTTCATTAGCGACTTTCCAATCGCCACCTAAGGCTTTATACACCGCAATCGTGGTGTTGGCGGTTTGAAGCTTGGCGGCCACTTGGCGATCTTGCATCGCTTTTTGTTGTCTTTGTGCGTCTAACACCGATAAGTAATCGACTAGGCCGGCTTTATAGAGTGACTTTGCTTTGCTCACTGCATTATCGACGGCGAGGGTGGCTTCATCGATGCGCTTTTGGTTCTCTTGGCTACGGCCATAGGCAAACAAGCTTGAATCGACTTCTGCAAAGGCGCTGTCTACCGAGTGTTGGTAGTTAAGCGCTGCAGAACGGAACCTTGCTTCGTTCATCTCTACCAAGGCTTCGCCTCGGCCACCATCGAACACATTCCAACTGATGCCAGCAGATGCCGCCCAACCGAATGAATCGCTACTGAATAGGTCATCAAAACTTCCTGCAGTTACTCCTGGCGTACCCGTTAGGAAGAATTTTGGATAGCGATTAGCAATGCTTGCGCCGAGTTCTTCGTTAATGGCTGCCATTTCGCGTTCTGCAATTCGGATGTCTGGGCGTTGTTCTAACAAGTCAGAAGGTAAGCCTGTAGGAATCACATCCTTCATTCTCGGCAAGGTAAATTCACCCACTAAACGTTGGTTCACGCTCGTAAGTGATTCGCCTAACAACACTGCCATGCGTTGTTTGTGAACTTGCTCTGCGATTTCAAGTTGAGGAACAATGGATTCAGTCGCGGCAAGCATGGCTTTGGCTTGAGCAAGATCTAACTCCGAGCCATAGCCGCTGCGAACAACTTTGGTGACCAGTTCTAAAGTCTGCTTTTGGTCGGAAATGTTCTCTAGTGCGATCGCTTTTCGCTCTTGAGCGCCACGATATTGCAGGTAGTTGTGAATAACATCGGCAGTGATCAAGATATTCAAACCCGATTGGAATATCTCGGCTTGTTCTACTCGAATTGTTGCTGCGTTGGATTGCTTATCGATACGTCCAAACAAGTCCATTTCCCATGCGATGCTTGCACCTAAGAACCCACCATCGTGTTGCGCTTCCAGCAGCGACATCCCCGTTGCTGATTCAACCGCATCAGAGGCGCCAAATACCGGGCCGAGTAGGGAGTCGTTCTCACTCAGTTGGTAGTTGTAATAACCACCACCGACATTGATGGTCGGGACTTTGAATGATTCAACAACGCTTTTGTATGAGTTCGCCATGTTGATTCGCTCAGCGGCCAGTTTAAGCGGGATATTCTGGCTTTGAACATCGGCCACTAACTGATTGAGCGTTGGATCATTGAACTGTGTCCACCAATGGTTGTGTTGTTCGTTTTGGCTCACGCCATTTTGGTTCACATCACCTTGGCTATATAAGAAGGTCTCAGCCATAGTCGTTTGCGGTTCATCGTAATCAGGGCCAACCGCACAACCTGTCAGCAACAAGGCAAAAGCAATAGGAGCCACTTTAAACTTAGTTAATGGATACATGTTTATTGCTCCTTGTTGAATGAGATTGGAGTGCCGCTGTTTGTAGACTGAGGCGTTGCATCGAGTACAACTACAGCATCTTTAATGGCTTCAGCCACTGTCTTTTTTTCTTCAGTTCGATAGAAGAGCTTGTACAGCGCAGGCATTACAAACAGAGACAACACGGTTGCCGCAGCCAAGCCACCGATAATGGTCGCCGCCATCTGATCAAACAGCAGGTCACTAAGCAACGGGATCATGCCAAGTGCTGTGGTGAGTGCGCCCATTGAGATCGCCATTGTACGGTTCACGGTTGCTTCTTTAATTGCGTCTGACAGTGAGCGACCGTCTTTACGTTCAAGCTCGATCTGGTCCATCAACACGATGCCGTTCTTGATGATCATACCTGTCAACGTTACCGCGCCAATCAACGCCATGAAGCCGAACGGTTTATCCAACAGCAACAAGCTGAACGTTGCACCCGTCGCCGCAAGCGGTAGGGTGGTGAAGATGATCACTGGCTGTTTGAAGCCGTTAAACATCGCAACTAGGATGATCACCATCAACAACATCGCTTTAGGTAGCTGTTTAAGAATATCGCTGACCGCTTTATGCTCGTCGTAATATTCGCCACCCCATTCCAAGTGGTAACCGTGTGGAAGGTGAATGGATTCTATCTGTTCTTTAACTGAGTCTCTCACTGCTGCAGGTGTGGTGTAGCGACCAACGCCAGCTTGTGCTGTGATGGTTTTTACTCGGTCACGACGCCAAATCATGGTCTCTTCGCTTGTAAGCTCAAACCCGTCAATGACTTGACCTAGTGGAACGCTGTGGATGCCCAATAAAGAACGTACCGGCAAAGTTTCTAGCGATTGAATAGAGCTTTCTGTACCACGCAGTTGAATCGTCACCAGTTCGTCGTTTAAGTTCATACGACCCAGCGGCATGCCTTCTGACGCGCGTTTCATCGCGAATGCAATATCTGCACGGTTAATGCCTGCAAGACGCATCTTGTCTTGGTTGATGACAGGTTCTAGCACTTTGCTCTTTTGACGCCAGTCGTCACGCACGTACTTGGTGTCTGGGTGTCGAGCAAAGATAGCTTTCGCTTGTTCAGATAAGCCGTGCAGTACCTCGATATCTGGGCCTGAAAAACGCGCTTCAACACTGAATTTATCCGAAGTCGCAAGCTTTAAGCTTCTAAAGCGAGGATCGGCGTTTGGAAACTCTTCCATTAACCATTTGTCGCCACGCGCAATCAACGGGCTGAGTGAAGGGAAATCGGTCGCGTTAATCAAGATCTGACCGTAAGCAGAGTCAAACGGCTCTGGCTCAATGGTCACTGAGAAACGAGGAGCGCCAGCACCAATGTACGTTGAAATACTCTCGACTTCCGGCTGCTCTAACAACCATTGTTCGATACGCTGCATGTCTTCTGAGGTCTGTTCAATCTTGGTGCCATTTGGCAGCCAGTAATCTAAGAACAGAATGGGTCTGTCGGCTTGTGGAATAAAGTTAACGGCAATATTCGGGATAGCCAATGCAGTGACCAAGATCAGCGGAATAAGTCCCGTCAGTGCTTTGAGTGGGTTATCTACCGTCCAGTTTACGCTCTTACGGTATAAGCTTACTTTGGTATTGTCAGCTTGCTTAGTTGGCTTGATGAAGAACCAACACATCAAAGCTGTAAAGGTCATTGCGACAAACCATGACAACAACAGTGAAGAGGCGATAATTAGGAATACTGAGCTTGCGAACTCAGCGGCATCGGTTTTTGAAAAGATAACAGGGCTCGCACCCATAATAGCAATGACTGTCGCACCAAAGAGTGGTGTGGCTGTCTCTTTAACAGAATCAATTGCGGCTTTGGTTCGGTCGATGCCTTTGTTGATTTTCACAATCATCATATCGGTGATGACAATGGCGTTATCTACCAACATGCCGAGCGCAAGAATGAAGGTACCTAGCGAAACTCGGTGTAAATCGATTGACGCGATGTTCATGTAGATAAGCGTCAGCAAGATAGTCAGCAGTAAGCTTGAGCCGACAATGGTTGCGCTTTTTAGCCCCATGAATATAGACAGGACGATGAATACAATCGCGACACTCTCTAGCAAGTTACTCACGAAGTTGTCGATCGATTTCTGAACTTCTTCCGGCTGGTTAGCAACTGTCGCGATATCAACACCTAACGGCAGGGTTGCTTGAAAATCGCTGACGATTTGATTGATTTCATCACCAAGTGATACCACGTTTACGCCGGTGACTGGGCTCATCGCTAATGTGACTGCTGGTACGCCGTTGTAGCGGTTCTCTGTCATCATTGGCTCTTGGTAGCCCATTGTGACGTCTGCAATATCGCCTAAGCGGATTAAGCTGGTTCCTAATTCACTCACGCCGCCTTTGATCATCAGGCTTTTGATGTCTTCTAATGAGCCAAACTCACTCGACTGTTGAACTCGGATTCGTTCAGTTCCTGCTGAAAACTTACCGGCATCGAACGCCATGTTTTGCGTATTCAGCTGCGACCAAACTTGTGTGATAGATAGGCCGTATTGCGCTAACCTTTCATCTGGGATGTCGATATGAACAACGCGTGGCTGAACGCCGTGTAATTCGATCTTCTTAATACCATCGACGGTTTTAATTCGACGTTGCAACTCTTCTGCGTAACGTCTTAGCTCAGCAGGAGACGCATCCTTACTGTGGATAGAGAAAAGCATGCCGTAGACTTCAGAGAACTCGTCTTGTACGACACTGATCTGTGCAGTCGAAGGCAGTAACAGCTTCATGTCAGATACTTTGCGACGTAATAAGTCCCACTCTTGAGGAAGTGCTTTTGAATTAAGAGATTCTTTGAGATCGACAAATACCATCGACATGCCAGGGCGAGACAGTGAACGAAGTCGGTTTAATGACCCCATCTCTTGCAGTTTAGTTTCGACGGTATCAGTAACTTGCTGTTCCACTTCTTCCGCAGAAGCACCGGGGTAGAGCGTTACTACGACGGCCGTTTTGATGGTGAAGCTTGGATCTTCGAGCTTGCCAAGATCAAAGTAAGAAAACAGGCCTGCGATAACACTCAATGCAGTGAAAAACAGGATGAAGGTGCGTTGTTTGATCGCAAAATCAGCTAGATTCATCATGATTTACCTACAGACTCTTAACTTGAATATCGGAGAAGTGTTGGCCTTCCATGACGTACTGAGCACCACTCACCACGACGAAATCACCATCGTTGAGCGTTGATTCAACACATACGGTATTTTGGGACATCGAAACCACGTCCACAGTCACGCCATGAGCTTGCTCGTTCTTAACCGTGAACACTTGCTCGATGCCAGATTGATTCACCAACGCTGAATACGGTAAACAAAAATTGCTGCTAGCTTCGCCAAGTTGAGTTGTCAGTGTGACGGCTTTTCCTGGCAACACTGACTTGTTGGTTGTCTCTACATGGTAGGTAACTGCGTAGGTTTGCTTGATAAGATGAGGTGACGTGGCAATTTCAGCGGCGTACCCAATCAGCTTTTCCTCTGAGCCATACCAATTGATAACAGCGGTTTGATTCGGTTGGAACTCATGAATCAAGTTCTCTGGGACTTGGATTTTAACTTCAAGCTGATCAGGGTTGTGGATGGTGAAAACCGAAATGCCCGGCAGAACTTGTTCAAACTGATCGAAGTTCGATGCCGCTACAACGCCGTCGAAGGGTGCGAGCAGTTGGGTATAACGAATCGAATCTTTCGCACGGCGTATGTTCTGTTCTACGACTTTAACCGCCGCTTCACTTCGTTCATAACCGCTGATTGCACGGTCTAGATTAACATCGGCAATCGCATTATCAGCGATGGCTTGTTTTACTCGTACAAGTTCGGATTTCGCTAATTTGTGTGCAGATTTCGCTTCGAGTGCTCGTGCTTGTAACTCTTCTAACGCGACTTGATAATCATGAGGGTCTAACTGCGCAAGTGGTTGGCCTTTCTTTACTGAATCACCAACCGAGACCATCATTTTTTGAATAGTGCCAGGCACACGAAACGCGACGCCAGCGGTTTCTGATGACTGCAATTTGCCTGTGAACGATTTTTCAACTTGATGAGAGAGAGGCTCAAGTTGGATAACTTGAATCGGGCGCGTTTGTTTTTGAGCTATCGTCGCCTCAGAGTCATTACAGCCAAACAGAGCGGTTAGGCTTAGTGCAATGACTGTGTGTTTGAAGATAGGTGTCTGTTGAAAGATAGACGAACGCTGCAAAACAGATGAATGTTGAGATATAGGCTTCATGGATTACTCCTGTCAATTTATGGAGTAATTCTATCTTTCAGTCTTGTTTAGATAATCTAGTCTTCACGTGAAACACTGTCACAATATTCGTTACAATAACTAGAGTTTCGGAAGCTCTTGTAATAAAAAATCAATCAAAAGCTGTGCTGAATGGCTTAACGCTTTACGCTGAGGATAGAGCAACCATGCTTCTTCTTCTTGAAGATTCTCGTCGGGGAACAGGTTAATCAAGGTGCCGTCTTTGAGTTGCTGTCGTACCAAGAGTTCTGGTAACAACGCGATGCCTCTATGTCGAATTACACCGCCTTTCACGAACCCAATGCTGTCGCTGACGACCGAAGGTTCAACTTTGATGGTATGATCTTTGATGTCCCATTGTTTGTCGATGTCGCCACTTGGCCACCTGAAGCAAACAAATGGGTAATTGGAGAGCTCTCTTAGGTTTGAGGGCTTGCCTTGTTTCTCTAGAAATTCAGGGCTTGCGACAAAAATACGCTGGAGAACCATCACTTTACGAGCAACCACGTTAGCGTCGCTCAACGTACCACCATGCATAGCGAGGTCTAATCCTTGACGGTACATGTCGACAAAGGCGTTACTTATGTTGCGAATATCAAGCTCAACCTTAGGGTACATATCTTGGAATTTAAACAGAGTCGACTGCATGATGTCGCTGGTTTCAGGCAATAGACCAATCTTAATTTGCCCGTGTGCAACCTCTGAAAGGTTGGAAGCGACATGGTTCGCTTTGTCGAGCGCACTTAGCGCATTGAGCAGCTCTTTGTAATAGAGCTCGCCAGATTTGGTTAAGGAGAGGCTTCGTGTGGTTCTAAAGAACAGTTGAATGCCGAGAGACTTCTCAAGGTCGTTAATTCTACGGCTAACGTTAGCTCGGGGAAGGTCAAGTGCATTGGCTGCGGCAGTAAAACTACCCAGTTCGACAACGGTGGTAAACAGCTTAAGATCTGCGATTTTCATAACAACGGCATTTAATCGTTTTTAGAACAGTATGTTGGCATCGTATACCAATTGGATTTTAAAATCGAAGCGTTCTTGGGTTTGGCTTGTTTTAAGACAGTAAAAAGCCAGCTGACAAATCATTATCAAAGCTGGCTTTGTATTCACATCGGACAAGACTGCTCTATTTACCACCTTGGACTAAGCAGCTTGTTCTTTCACCTTAGACCATACTGGTTTAGCGACCTCGACCATCTACCATGACGATGATGGTTTTAGAGATGATGCTGAGATCAGCGGCAATCCAAGACTTAACCGAACATAGGCTTAGTGCATAACTGTGGTCAAAACCTACTTTACGACGTACATCATCAATACAGGTGTCGTAACCTTGATTTACTTGTGCAAGCCCTGTAATACCAGGCATTACACCGTATGTGCGGTCGGCAAAGTAAGGAATTTCGTTCTCTAGTTTGGTGTAAAAAGTAGGGCGTTCAGGGCGCGGGCCAATTAGAGACATTTCACCTTTCAGTACATTGATCAGTTGTGGCAGTTCATCAAGACGTGTCTTTCTCAAAAAGCGGCCAACAGGCGTGATTCGCGGGTCATTCGCGGTAGCCCAAACTGCACCAGAGCGAGTTTCTGCATCCTCGTACATGCTACGGAATTTCATGATCTCAAAGATTTCCATTTTCTCCGGTGTCGATTTACCAACGCGCAATTGACGGTAGAAAATAGGGCCACGAGAAGTGAGTGCAATCGCCATCGCAATCAACGGAAATACGGGCGCTAGCAAAATCAAAGCAATCAGTGAGCTTACAAAATCGAAAGTACGTTTAGCACGTGAGATTTTGTATTGGTATAGGTTTTGGGTAGATAGCTGTTCGATGTTCATCATAATAAGTCCTTAATGATTTGCTCGTGTCCAAGGTGAGTTTTCTAGTCCGATTAGGTAACGAATGCCACCAATGAAGTTGGCGTAGTGTCCAACTATCAAATAAGAGATTAATGAAATAGGTTTGTTTACTAGACGCTTTGGCAAGATGCAGCCAAGGACGCCAATGGTATAAACGGCAACTTGAGCCCATAACAGCGCTTCAAATACCAAGTAGTTGCTAAGTAAGATTGAGCACACTAAGCACACAATCATTAAATAGGGAGTGAGTAGGCGAAGCCCTTTTCCTGAAAAGAACGCAAACGCGATGCCTTTAAACTTCGGGCTGAACAAGGCAAATAATCGAATCGCTTGTTGCATGTTGCCCGCTGAAATACGAAGTCTTCTTTTGAAGTCTGTTTCTAGGTTCGATTCTTCTAGCTCTAATGCCACCATTTGGGTTTCGTATTCGGCGATGTAACCTTGTTTAACGATTTGCATCGGTAAGATGAAATCATCATTAATAGTGTTGAGTGGAAGCAGTTCAAACAGGTGTGTTCTAAACAAGTAGAAAGCGCCATGAGAACCCAAGCTAGAACCTAACGAAGCCTCAGACTCTTTAACCGCGGTTTGGTACTGCCAATACGTGTTTTCGCCTTCATTGCCTGTTGGACAAAGTTGATACGTTGCGTTTACCACTCCAACCTTGTCACTTTCAAAATGAGCGGCAGCTATAAGCAAAGCATCCAATGAAATAAGGGCAGAAACATCACTCATCGCCGTGATATCACTGGTTATACGTGTCACTTCTTCATTAACAACCGCGACTTTACCTCGGTTTACTTGATGGTCATGTATCTCAAAATAGACATCACTGCACATCGCTTCTTGTATGGTCATTTGTGCAATGGCGACTGTGTTATCAGTGCAACCATCGCAAGCGATAATGACTTCCAACTTCTTTTTTGGGTAATCGAGTGAAGCAAGGTTACGAATCTTGTCTGCGATCCACTGTTCTTCGTTAAATGCAGGAACAAGAACGGTGATGGTCGGCAACGTGCAATCTTGCTGTTCCTCTTTGTAGCAACGATGACTCTCTTCAACTTTGCGTGCGGGGTGGCTTTTCGCATACCAACGCAGTAACAAAGGGTAGGCTGCGTGATGATAGACAATCAACGCACCTGAAAACAAACAAAGTCCCGCAAGCAACCAATCAATCATGCGTAAGCTCCTTCTGATATATCGTTGTAAGACGAAACCATTTTGATGATGTCGAAGTTTTCGAGTACGTAACGACGAGGTGACAAAAAGCGTTCATTTTGCTTTTCTAATAGCGCACTAGCTAACCCCACAATGCTGCCGCTTTTGACGAGGGCGCCGCTGACTGGACATAAGGTTTCATCGACGGCACCAACGTCCATTGCGACGGTTGGAATATTGCATGCTTGAGCTTCAAGTGTAGAAAGCGGCAGCCCTTCGTGGCGTGAAGGTAGGCAGAACGTATCCAACGCTCCGTAAAACGTGGTCATGTCTTCAACTAAGCCAAGAAAGATGACTCGGTCACTCAGATTCAAGCGGCTAGTCAGTTGCTCTAGTTGATTGCGTTTAGTACCGCCGCCAGCCAATGCGACAACCATGTTTGCAGGTAAAAGAGTCAGTGCTTTAATAAGTTGGTCTTGGCCTTTGACCTGTTCTAGTCGACCTGCACAACCGATGATGTGTTTGTCTGTCGGCAGGTTTAGTTTTGCTCTCGCGTGTTCTTTCGACATCGGCTTAAACTTCTCACAATCAACGCCATTTTTGATGGTAATGATGTTCTCATAAGAAAAAGCAGTGCGTAGTTGGTTATAAACACGTGTCGCGTCGGCAACTAACGTTGGTTGAGCAGCTTTTAATGCAAGCGCTTGTAATCGACGACGTTTGTTGTTGTTCAGATGCCAAGCGTCATGTTCGGTATGGATTCGAGTTGGAACCCCGGTTACGCGAGCGGCATAACCAGCGTATAACAGTGGGCCAATATGATGGGTATGAACCACATCAGGGCGAATCGCATTGAAGGCTTTAATTAGCTTAATAATGACATTGAATTGTACGCCTGGTGCTTTATCCAAAAAGACGATTTGCTTTTTGTATGGCTCTAGCTTCGGCCAGTTGTTTATAGACTCTTGTTTAGTACCCTCTAAACTGACAATCAACACTTGGTCTGTTGGTTTAGCAAGGCGCAGCAAATCTAACGTTAGGGTTTCTAATCCGCCTGGGGCAAGGTGTTGAACAACGTGTATGATCTTCTTGCCATGCTTTGTTATCTGGTTATTCATAATTTGGACCCTGCCTTTATAATTCTTGTTTCGCTTTTCTGACGTTTCTCTTGAAGTAACTTCTTTAAAACGTTTGACTACACAAGGAGTCTGCAGGAGTTGTGCCAATTAAATAACCGTTATTTTTCAGTTGTTTAGATTATTTAATTCTAGGGCAGTTTTCATTTCTCAAAATGGGAATCAAAACAAAATACAATTGAATGGCAGTTTGAATCATAGGGCTTGGGTAAATCGAAAGTAGCATTAGAACTTGGGGCTCTAAATAAACAAAACGCCAACCGAGTGTTGGCGTTTTGCTCTAGGATGCACGAAGCTTGGAAACTAGAAAGCTAGGAAGCACGAAGCTAGGAAATTAGAAAGCTGTGAATCTAGCAAGTCAAAAATGGCTTTGAGGCTGACTAGCTCATTTTAGGGATCACCGTTATCACAGGGACACCCAAGATATATTCGATTTCGTCTTTGCGTTTGATTGAAGAATCAAACAGTTCAAACAATACCGCTAAACCAATACCCAGTCCGATACCTGCAACGAATCCAGCCAGAATAAAAACAAAAGTCGGCATGTTAGATTTGATACTCGGTGTGAAAGGCAAATCGATAATCTTCACACGTTTGTTTTGCTCGAATACACCAAGCGAACCCGTTAGTTGAGCCATTTCATAACGCTCTGTCAGTTCATCATATAGTTGACGTTTGATTTCAACTTGACGTTTAAGGCGGTACATCTCTTTTGCATTTTCGCCGAAGTTATTGGCCTTGTGTTCTAATTCGAAAATCATAGTTCGAAGGCTTTTGGTCTCTTCAGTTAAAGACTCAAAGCGAGCACGAACCAGCTGTAGGCTGTGTAATTGAGTGACCAGAAGAGGTTGGGTATCAGAAAGTTTGTTCAGTGTCGTACTACTTGCGATGTCCCAAAGCTGGTCGCTGTTCATCGTTGGCTGGGTTACCTCGAGCAAACTCTTACGTTCATTCTCTAGTCTGTCTAGCTCACGCACTTTAGCTTGCACAGCACTGTGCTTGTCCGTGTATTTAGCTTGTAACAAGGTAAGGTCGCTACGAATGTCGATGATCTGGTCTTCTAATTTACCGATCACAGGGTTGGTTCTTGAAAGTTGTTGGTCGATTGACCCTAAACTTTTTTCGACACCCGATAACTCGGCCTCTTTTTCTGCCAGTGTTTGTTTGAGTGAAGCTAAGCGATTCAAACTTTGGCTCTGTACCTCAGGCGTCGAATGAACATTCTCATTCATGTATGCAGCTAGCGCTTCTTCTGCTTCTGCAAGCTCTGCGCTACGTTTGTCGATATGGATTTTCAAGAAGTTACTTGAATCTTCAATCGATGAACGTTCCGGTGCGAGTAACTGTTCAATGAAATGTTCACTTACCGAGCGCAGCGTCGCTTCCATTCCATTTGGTGTGTTCGACGTTAGACTTATCTTTAGAAAATCTTTTCCAAGCTGAGTCACCGTTAGACGTTGAGACAGGTCAGTAATGATCTCTTGTTTCTCAATTTCAGGCATATCTGGCGTGGTTAATTGCAGTTCATCAGCGACCGAGTAAAGCACATGTCGACTGTGAAGCAGTGTTCTCAATGCGTTAAGTCGATCTTTGAGCATCGTCGAAACGGCAATGTCTTCCAAGAATGGATTCATCTTGGCCGTTTCTTGAATCAACATACTGGTATGCGCGTCATATTTAGTTGGAGCCAACTTGCTCACACCAAAGCCTACAAAGGGCAAAATAAGCATTGGCAGAACGATAACGTAGCGTTGGCGCCACATCGCATTGATGATGACTAATAACCGCAATTTCAGATTATTCATAATAGCTCCAACATCCAATGTACGAAGTTACCACGGTTCTGCCAGCTCTCTTGTTCGACGACAGAGATAGGTGAGTTGCTTAGCTCGCGTGCATGATCAAGCGCCCAAATCATTTGGTTGGCACTGCCAACCGTGGTTACGTGCCCTTGATATGGAACCAAAGCAGGGAACGGTGTTGTGATAATGGGTGTGCCCGCCGCAAGGTATTCCATTAGTTTGAGTGGGCTACACGCTCGGATCTGCTCGTTATCAACAAACGGCAACAAGCTCACATCCCAGTGTTGAGAATAGCTTGGTAGCGTGTGGTGTGGACGAGGGCCAAGGTAATGTACGTTACTCAACTTAGGCAGCATGAGCGTATCAAGCTCGTTTGGACCTATGAAAACAAAGTCCCATTCCGGCATCGCATTCGCAACATGATCAATCATTTCATAATCAAGCCACTTAGAAAGGCTGCCATAAAAACCAGCAATAGGGCGGTGGTTGCTTGGTAAATCTTTTGCTCTTGGTGCGGGTGTTGAAAATAGGTCTACGTCGACACCATGTGGTAGCAAGTGCGCTTTATGCTTTGGAAATTTACCCATCAATTTTTTGCTAGCTGCGAATATAAGCGTTGATTTTTCGATTAGCTCTGATTCGTGCTGTGCAACGGTGTCATGATCAACACCAGCCAGCGCGCTAAAATCATCACCGCAGTAATAGACCACAGATGACTCGCCTAAGTGTCCGCACAAATCAACAGCGGTCGGAAGAGAAGTCCATAGGATAGGCGCGTTAAGATTAAGCTCTGCAATAACCGGTTTTAGTTGGTGCAACATCATTTGCTGAGCCAACTTTCTAGAAAATTTAGAAGCAGGCGCAGGGATTGTCTTTAAGTTAACGATAGTAATGTTGTCGTGTCCCTCAGAGTCGAGCATGTTTTGAGTTACGGCCTTGGTTTTACCAAACAATTTGTTGAACGCTCGGTTTGCATCTTTAGCGGACAGCTTCGGTTGTCTTAAGCCAATTGAGTTGACCCATAAGACTTTGTGCTGCTTAGCAAGGTGACGAACTAAATGTTGAGTCGATGAAGGTAGGCCACCAAAGTCTTCACCAAATACGATTAAATCACGCATGGTCACCTCCATGAGTCTCTAACGAATCGAACATATCGGATTCTGTCACTTCAACGGGTTTGATGTGACCGACAACTCGAGCTGGGTTACCGCCTGCGATTGCAAAAGCCGGGATGTTCTTTGTTACTACGCTGCCTGCGGCTATTACGGCACCTTCGCCGATGGTTACGCCACCTTTAACCGTCACATTCGTGCCTAACCAAACATCGGGTTCAAGAATGATGTCACCGATTTGCTGAGGGTCGTCACCTTCACCTAGCGCTCGGCGTTTTGCATCAAGCGGGTGTCCAGAGTATCCAAATAGAAAAGCGCCGCCTGCGATTCGTACGTTGTCAGAGATAACCACTTTACCTCCAACAGCGATAGTCGACTGCCAACCAATGTCGACGTTATTGCCAATCGACAATAGTGGGTGTTCCAAGCCTTCAAGTTGTTGAGTACAACCAGAGAATGTCGTGTGGCCAGAGATACGGCAGTTGTCGCCAATCGTAATTTGCACCGGACCGCTGACGAAAGGCAGTCCACCATACAAATACAGGCGTTTGCCACATTGAGCCACACGACCTTTGAGAGCCGGAGTCCAGTAGAAGAATCGCGTAAAGCCAGAAACCAGATTCACCACTAGCTTGTGCGCTTGATATAGACAGCGATTAAATAGTTTAGGGGTAGGTAGCTCTGCGCTTCTGATGTTTTTCAAAATGAAAAACACATTTCTAATTCGAGAATTAGGATGAAACTTAAGCCAATGTTTGAATTGATGTATAGATACTGACGTCATAATGAAAATCCTCTTTTTTGTTATATAGAAGTACTTTCATATATTGTGCCATCTAATAAATATAATATTTTCAATAGGTTAAAATGTGTCTTTTAGGTTTTCTCATTTTGACAGGCAGTTTGAGATACATTTGAGACGCAAACTGTGAGTGCTGCGAGGATATAAATCGGCCAGTTGAAGCCTTGAGTCAAAAATGTACCCGACACGATTGTTCCAATCAGACCTGCATAGATCGCATAGGCGACCGCATTGAGTTCGGGGGCGATTTCTGTGGCCGAGTTTTTTAACCTCGTTAGCGTAGAACGAGAGGTTTTGATCAAAGAAACGATAAGGCAGACAAAAATGATCAGACCAATAAAGCCTGTTTCTGCTAATACACCAAACCAAGTACTGTGAACGGCGTGATTAAGTCCGTCCCAGTGCGAACTATAAAAGAAGTAGTTCGAGAAGAAGTTGTTCAACCCTACGCCGGTCAGTGGGTTCTCAACTGCCATTTTTACTGCCGCTTCCCAAGCATAGATTCGCCCCATTGCAGATTCATCGATGCCTTGTTCAGCTGCACCACCAGAAGACCTGTCTGAGATCCCAGCAACCAAGTAGAGCACGACGGCCGCGACAGTTCCTACGGAGATTAAGAGGACTTTAGAGCGCACTAGCTTCCACGCAAAAATACCAATCACCGCAATACAACCCAGTAATCCGCCACGGCTTTGAGTGGCAATAATGGCGGCGAGCAGTAACAGACAAACTAAGGCACTGATTAAACGTTTGGGTCGTGAGATGCCAGTCGTGGTGGCTTGGCTTATTGTAAAGGCGAGTGGGAACATCAGTACCAGTGCTAGGTCGTTCGGGTCACCTAACATAGAGCCAAAATCGCGGCCAATAGTCACGCGTGAGCCCTCGACAAGCCCAATACCATTTACTGAGTTGTACACGGCAATAGAGCTGACTAAAGCGCCAGCGTAGATAATCGTCATCGCGGTTTTTGCGAGATTTTCAGTGGTGTTTACTAGCCAAGTAATCGCAAGCGTCATCACGATAATTTTCCAATAAACGCCCTTGAATTCTGCTAGTGCTATTGGCCTGTTGGACGCGAAGATAATACCAATGAAAACCAATACCCAAAATATGGCGAGCCAATTTAAACAAGGGTGCCAGAAGATTTTAAGCTCTTTACTAATTAATGCATGCCAGAGCAAAGCTGACAGTGCTCCTAGTGAAAGCATCAGCGGTAATTTTAACGAATAGAGCTGAGGTACGGCTTCGTGAATTCGGAAAAATGAAAAGACAACGAACAATAGAACTAACCAGAATGTCTTGTTTAACACGAATAACCCGGCTAATGGCACAAGAGCGAGCGCCACAATGACAGCAGGATGAGGCACAAAGTACCAAACAACACCAAGCCCAACACACAAGGTGCTGATCGTGATGATGACTGGCAATCTATTGGCTTCAGGGTTGACCATTGTGACCTCTATTGGCAAATAAACTCTTTAGGACTCGGCTCGCAATCTTTTTAGACGTAGTTACGCCTGATGTTAAAGATTGCAAAGTGAGTGCCAGTTATGCATTTTTTTAACTTACTGATTTAATGTTGGATTATTAAGTGAGGGCGTAGCCTTGAGGTGAGTTTTGTCATTTTGAGAATCAGTATAAAACTGACTAAAGTACTTAAATCATCAAGCCCAAATAACCAGTTATCGACTAAGGCTAGAATTAACGGTCGAGTTGATAGATTTCCAACAACTGCGGGACAACGGCTTGTGGAGAGTATTGGTTTTTCACGGTTTCTATCGCGTGACTCTTGAGAGAGTCACGCTGCTCGTTCGTCAATGACATCCACAAAGATAAAAACTGTTCTAGCTCAGCTTCTGAATTTGCAAGGTAGCCGTTAACTTGATGCTCGATGAGTTGAGGCAAGTTACCAACTGAGGTGGCGAGAACGGGAATGCCACGAATCATGGCTTCTAATGCCGCCATAGGTAAGCCTTCAAAGCGAGAAGGGATGATTAACAGATCGATTTGGCTCCAGACGTCGTCCATATTGGTCTGATGCCCATGAAAGGTCACATTATCAGGCTGCGATTTAACTAAGATGTCCATTTCTGGCCCGTCACCAAAAAGCTCAAACCGAACATCAGGAAACTGTTTGGCTAATGCAACAAATCGATCAGGCGCTTTTTCATGGCTCAATCGCCCCACAAAACCAACATGGAATGGGCTTGATGAAGGGGAGCTTGTTAACCCGCTTGGCATTTTAACAAAGTTATTCAATTGATGGGTTTGACTCGGCACTTTCGCTTTAATCTTTTCACTGACCACGAGCGACTGATCAGAAAGAAAGCTGCTGTAACGGTCGAGCCAGTCATAAAGCCATACTTTGCCTGTTGGGGTTTCACCTGCATGATAAGTGGTGATTTGCTTTGTGTTGTTGAAACGAGGCGGAAGCTTGATTAACTTGCTGACCAAACTGGCTTTGTAACCATGAGCATGGATAAGCCTTGGTTGATAATGTTGAACTGCACGTTTCAGCTGTGTCGCGCTATTGCCATTTGAATCTACAGAACATGAGGCTAAATCGGAGAGGTAACTAAAAGGGATGTTTAGCGCATTCAACTTTTCAACGATGATCGCTTCAGGATTAAACTTAGTCAAAAGAACGATACGAACAGCCTCTGAATACTGAGCACTTTCAGATATCAGGCCTTGTGCTAATTCTAAAACATGCGTTTCTATACCTCCAAAAGTTTGGCTGTCGATCAACAGCCAAATCTCATGAAGGTTTATGTCGAGTACACCTTGGTTAGGCTTGATTGTACTCATCTTCCGATTCCCAAGCCTGTTTCTTACGATAAACAGTAGAAGGGCTAAGTTCTAACAGCACAGCAGCGTTTAACACATTCCCATCGCAATGATTGATGGCATGTTGAATGGCTTCACGTTCTATTTGCCACATTGGACGAATAGCACCTTCGCTTGTGGTAAATGCAGGCGTCATCGGCTCATTGTGAGCTTGAGCAACTGACGATTGTTCCAACTCTTCCGGAGTAATCGGTGGCAACTTAGCTTCTGGTGCTTCAACAACTGCAGGTTGAGGCGCAGTTACTCGAATTGGTGTCACTGATTTAGATGATGGAGCGGCATCTACTTTATTAATCGGAGGCGGCAACATGTCTTTAGTCACGCTCGTTTCATTGTTCAACACCACGATGTTACGGATGATGTTTTGCAACTGACGCACATTGCCTGGCCACGCATAACGTTTAAGTAGATTCTGCGTTTCTTTGTCTATTGATTTGAACTTCTTCTTGTCTTGCTTCGCGTACAGTTTCAAGAAATGATTGCAAAGAGTGACAATGTCACTCCCTCGCTCGCGAAGCGGTGGCATCTCGATAGGCACAACGTGAACACGATAGTAAAGGTCTTCTCTAAAACGTCCTTCTTCTACTTCAACCAGTGGATCGCGGTTGGTCGCACAGATAATTCTGACATCCACTTTAATCTCGCGGTTGCCACCGAGTGGAGTAAACGTACCAGTTTGCAAAAATCTGAGGAGCTTCTTCTGCATCTCCAGTTCCATTTCACAAAGCTCATCGAGAAATAGGGTACCGCCATGCGCTTGCATTGCTGCACCTTTCCGGTCGGTTGTCGCACCGGTAAACGCACCTTTAACGTGACCGAAGATTTCACTCTCCATTAGGTCTCGAGGGATAGCGCCGCAGTTAATGGCCACGAAGGGTTTACCATTACGCTGACTCTCTTGGTGAATCGCTTCCGCACACACTTCTTTACCTGTACCACTTTCGCCGTTAATAAACACGCTGGCAGTGGTTGGTGCTACCGAATCAATGATCTTGTAAACCGCCTGCATGGGTAGGCAAGAGCCAATGAAATTATGAAAACGATCACGATCGAATTTGCTTTGCATGTTATCGACGAGGTTTTCGAGTTTCGCTCTTTTTAGATGCAAGCTAACAGAGGTCTTGAGTCGATCGGCTTGAATGGGTTTCTCTAAGAAGTCTTCTGCACCGCGTTGGATAAGGTCTACCGCGATGTTTACTGAACCATGCGCTGTCGCGATGATGACAGCGGTCGGTATTTCGTTAGCAGTAATCCAATCTAAGACTTCTTCGCCTGGCATGTCAGGAAGCTTAAGGTCGAGAATCACAAGCTGTGGAGAGTGCCTTTCAATGAAGGTCTTAGCTTCCGCGCCGGTTTCGACGTGGAAAATATCATAGGGCTCGTCTTTTACGTACTGCTTGTAGAGTACGGCGAGTGAGGTGGAGTCTTCAACTAACAATACCTTAGGGCGCATTGTGTATTCCTTTTGAAACTTTATCCTAACCAATCAATAACATAGTGATATGCAACCATCAATACGAGTCTTGTGTATTTGTTATCTACCACATGCAATCTTTTAAGAAGCGGCCTGTATAACTTCTCGCATTGCTGTTCATGATGGAGCCCATCTTATGGCGACTATATTAATAACGACTGTTTTGAGTTTTTAATCTGATACCGATAATGAACATGCAAAGCTAGCTGAAGCCTGCCTCTTTCCTTTCAAGCAAGGCTTTTATTGAACGCTCTGCGAGCTCTAGTAATTCATCAACTTGTCGAAATGCCGCATCATGACTCTGTTCTAAACATAGCTTTTCTAAAGCTCGAGCTAATTCACCCAAAGGGCGATTACCTAACGAAAGCGCTGTGCTGCCGAGTGTGTGGACCTCGAACTCAAGTGTTTGAGCGTCTTTCTGCGTGACAGCCTCTTTTATGGCGACCAAGCGTGTTTGTGATTCTTCGACATAATGGTCGATCAAGATAGGGATAATGTCCGCACTTGTATCGCGAATCATTTGCTCCAGAACGCTTTCATCGACAAGCTTGCTCACTTGTTGTGAGTTTAGATTTGTAGCTGCGTCTGACGCTAAAGTAGAATTCATCAAACTAAGTCCTTTTATTGAGCTTAATATCTGTTAATACTATTAAGTTTTAGTCATTTTCTAGAATAATTTCAACTGGTTGCCGTACAAATAGAGCATTTAATTGGCATCTCACTCATCTTGCTATTGGGTTTGTGACAAACCTAACGGACTGATTTTATTTTGTTTTCTCTTATGAAATATAAACTTAGGTGCCTATAAAGCCTAAGGTGCGGGTAGATCTCAGAAGAAAACGAGCCCGATACAAATAAAAAAGACCACTGCAGTGAAATAACAACAGTGGTCTTAGAGCGGTTTATGTAGTTTAGGCTAATCTAAATAGCAATAACTCAAATAACGATAACCCAAACAATGATAATTTAAACAGCCGTGCTTTAAATCACGAAAAGTAGGACTACGAAGCTTTATCAATCTTTGGCTTTGGGTCGGCTTCTACTTCTTCCTCGCTACTTTCTGAGAAGATATCAGCAACAGCGCTTCTCTCGAGTTCACCTTTTAGATTACCGTCTTCATCAACAACTGGAAGAGAGTAGTCACAAGACATAGTGTCCGGTAGCACTTCTTCAATCACCGCATCTGGTAAGATGGCAGGGACTTCTTCGTATATCTCATCACTAAAATCATGTACCGATGAATCTTCAACTGCGTCTTGTAGGCTCTCTTGTGTGACTAGGCCTTGATAGCCGTCATCCGTTACGTGATAAGCGTAATCGTTTTTCAGCATCTTCATCTGTGCCAGAGCACCTTCAATCGTTTCTGATGTGATTCGATACAGAGGAGGCTGCATAACGGTTTCAACGGTCAGTGCACGAGCACGGTTTACGTCTTTCACGAACGCTTCCACGTAATCATCGGCTGGATTTAGCAGAATCTCATGTGGTGTGCCTTGTTGTACTAACTCGCCGTCTTTCAAAATTGCGATTCTATCGCCTAGGCGGAGTGCTTCGTCCAGATCATGAGTGATGAAAACAATCGTCTTATGAAGCTTCTCTTGAAGTTCGATAAGCTGATCTTGCATTTCACTTCGAATCAAAGGGTCGAGTGCCGAAAAGGCTTCATCCATTAACAAGATTTCAGCGTTAGTACACAGAGCGCGAGAAAGGCCAACACGTTGTTGCTGACCACCTGAAAGTTGCGCAGGGTATTGCTTGCCGTAACCTTTTAAGCCCACCGTTTCTAACCATTCGTTGGCTTTCGCTAAACGGTCTTCTTTTTTGATGCCTTGTACTTCCAACCCGTACGCAACGTTTTCAACCACAGTGCGATGAGGCATTAAGCCAAAGCGTTGGAATACCATCGACATTTTATGACGACGGAACTCTTCTAGCTGTTTAGTGTTGAGGCTCATCACATCAATGCCTTCAACCATGATTTTACCTTGAGTCGGGTCAATCAAACGGTTGAAGTGGCGAATCAGCGTCGATTTACCCGAGCCAGAAAGCCCCATGATAACGAAGATTTCACCACGGTTAATCTCAAGGTTGATCTCTTTTAAACCAACGGTATGACCCGTATCCGCAAGAATCTGATCTTTGTGTTCGCCGTTTTGAACTCGGTTCATAACAGACATTGGTTTCGGTCCAAACACCTTGTACAGACCACTAATTTCAATCAATGGTTTAGTCATGCTTGAATCCTCCTAAATGCGCATTAGTTCTTCTTGCGTACGCCTGAGAAGCGCGGTCAAAAAGGATTGCGAGGGCAACGATGGCGAAACCATTCATCAAGCCTAATGTGAAGTACTGGTTAGTAATCGATTTGAGAACCGGTTGTCCTAGGCCTTTCACACCAATCATGGATGCGATAACAACCATAGACAGCGCCATCATGATGGTTTGGTTAATACCCGCCATGATCGTTGGCATTGCTAGAGGAAGTTGAACACCCCATAAGCGTTGCTTTTTGCTCGCACCGAAAGCGGTAGCGGCTTCAAGGACTTCTTTATCAACTAAGCGTATGCCTAGGTTAGTTAGACGAATTACAGGTGGAATCGCGTAGATAACCACGGCGATTAGCCCTGGAATCTTACCGATGCCCAGTAGCATTACCACTGGAATCAAATAAACGAACGCAGGCATGGTTTGCATGATATCGAGCATCGGCGTAACAATTGACTGAGCTCGATTTGAACGAGCCATCGCAATACCAATCGGAATGCCCAAGAATATTGAAACCAAGGTACATACAGTGATGATACTGAGCGTCCGCATGGTGTCTTCCCACATTCCAAAGTAACCAATGAGAAGTAGAGAAGCAACACAGCCTAGAGCCAGTTTCCAAGAACGGCTTGCTGCGTAGACAAGGCTGGTACACACAGCCAGGACTATAATCCAAGGTGTTGAGATAAGGAGTTTTTCAAACCAAACGAGGAATGAAAGAAGAGGGTCAAAGAGAGATTCAATCATTTCGCCGTATTCACGGGAAAATTCACGGTATGCGCCATCTAGCGTCTTTTTTATGGTTCGTAAATCACCGCGTTCCATCTCTGGAAAGCTTGATAACCAATTGCTGTCAGCCATTTTATATCCTTATAGTTCGGAGCCACTTGTCCATGCGATAAGAAAATCGCTAATGAAAAGGGCTCCGAATCATGAATAACATCAAGTATAGCGACGTTATTTCTGTTTTATTGTTGAAGCGTAATTACTTGTTATTAAATCAAGCTCTTACAGCTCTGCTTCAACTTTCTTAGCCACTTCTTCAGAAACCCATGGGTGCCATACTTCTGGGAATTCACTTAAGAAATGCAGACTCGCTTCTTCGCCATCAGCTTGGTTGTCTTCCATCCAAGCAAGTAGCGAGTTCATTTTGTCGTTTGTGAAACCACGTTTAGTAAAGTAGTCGTACGCTTCAGGAGCACGTGACGCAAAACTTTCAGTGGTAATCGTGTGAACAGGTGAAGGCGGGTACATGGTCGCTTTTGGCGATTCACAATCTTCTTTGGTGGTACAGTTAAGGAACTCTTCCTCATTAACGCCACTGCCAAAGTCGACTTTAACCATGTCGTATTTACCTAGAACAGCGGTCGGTGCCCAGTAGTAACCAAACCAAGCTTCTTCACGTTCATAAGCTTTTGCGATAGAGCCAGATAAGCCGGCACTCGAGCCTGGATCAACAATCGTGAAACCGCTGTTTTCTAGCTCAAGAGCATTAAACAAGTTTCCGGCGCTGATCTGACAGTTCCAGCCTGCAGGGCAGCTGTAGAATGCAGATGTATCTGGGTCTTCAGGGTGTTTGAATAAGCTTGCGTTTTTGCGTACGCCTTCGATGGTTGCCATTTCAGGGTACTGTTTTACTAGGTAAGCTGGAACCCAAAAGCCTTCTTCGCCGCCGTTCACAAGTGCTTTACCTGCGTAGCGAAGACGTTTTTCTTCAACACCTTTATCTAATGCGTCTTTTAAGCTGTTGCTCCAAAGTTCAGGTGCAACATCAGGCTGGCCTTTTTCGATCATAGACGTGCCTGTTGGCATAGTGTCGCCAGGGATAAGTTCAGCATCACACCCATAACCATGTTCAAGGATGAATTGGTCGATATTGGCGATCAGTGTTGCAGAGTTCCAGTTCATATCTGCGATTGTTACGCTGCCACATTCTCCAGCGTTAGCATTACCGCTGGCTGCTGCTACTAACAAAAATACGGAGCTTAACTTGTATTTCATATTGAGTTTCCTTTCTCTTTAATAATACAACTAAGGTAACCAAGGTAAATTGATTATCTAAATTGCTCGATGGTGATCCTTTCCGTGTATTTGAACCATTTGAGCAGAAGGAGGGATGGGTGAAGTTTGAATAGATAAACGTGCAAAGTCAGTGAAGTGTGATTTGCCAATTCATCCACTGTGTTTCAACAGCCATCGGATAACTTTGTCAAACTATTACAAATTCGTCAAAAACCACCTCTATTTATAATCTTAGGGAATAATCGTACGAATTCCATCTTTGATTCGATTTACATGGCACTTTAACCGTCTGTGTCACATTACCGCTAAAGTTAGGCGTGGGGCTGTTGATTTTTGGATGAGTTTAAAGGTGGTAAGACCACAACTTGCGTGCGTGAAATGCGTTGAATAGTTTTTAAAATCGTATTTTTAGTCATATTTTCGCCAAAAACACTCAATTTGGTTTTTATTTATTCAGAACTGTTGGAGCTTGAAGTCTAATAAGATAGGTGGCTGTCATGGTTTAATGACAGCCAGAAAGTAGCAAAAGAAAGTTACATCGGAAGGTTCAAAAACTCATTTTGATACAGCTTGTTTGCCAAGCTATCGCGAAACTTAGCGGGGATGAATTTCATTCGATTGATTTGTCTGACCAACTCTTGTGCAAAGCTAGGTTTTTGTTTCATGTTCATCACGCAGCCCATTAGATTGATACTTTGTGCATCAAGCAGCTTTTTCGCTTGTTCTAGGTGGTGACTCGACGTTTCACCATAAGCGACAACCATTAGTGTGCTTTCACAAGCACTCGCCACAGACTGCGCCGGAATGTTTCCTTTGTTTATGTTGAGAAGCGGTGAGGTATCAATGATGACTCTGTCGTATTTCTCTAACCATTTGTTGACCACTTTTTGTAACGTTGTCGGATCTTTATAAGCCAATTGCGTTGAAGCAACTTGTGGAGCAGGGACACCGATAAATGTACGCTGAGATTCAACATGTTCAATCAATTGACCTTGCTGATTATCTTCTAGCATATTCAAATCTTTGAAAGCAGGGTTGAATAAGTTGAGATCAACATAAAGCGTAGAATGACCCGCAAGAAGAAAACGCTCGGCTAATGCGGTTGCAATAGATGTTACGCCGTCACCTGAATGGCAGGCGGTGACGCATATTGATTTTTGGCCGTTAAGTTCAGAAGCTAAATACAGTTGCTCGACTTCGGCATGGGTCGCTGAAATAGTCATTATAAAGCTCCTATTAATACGATGGTCGTGGTGATACGCAGTATGTCATCAAGTCCGACTCGTGCTTTCTCAATAAAACTTTCGCGACGGTCTGGAATGTAAATCGTGTCACCGGCGCGCAGCACCGGCAGGTTGTAAATGTTCGCCGTTTTGCTGAATTCAACAAGGTCAAAAGTACGAGCCTGACCTTGGCAACAAGACATATTGACGATGGTAATTTTCTCTACGTAAGCATTGTCGGTAGGGCCTGCAGCTTCTGCCAGAATATCTAGAATGGTCATGTTGTCGTTGAATACATAACGCCCTGGGTTGTTAATCGCACCAAGCACACGAACGGTTTCTTCTTTCGGTGTATCTAACCAGTTTTTGCCTTTCTCTGGGATGTAAATCGTGTCGCCAGTGGTTACGTTTGGCAGTAACGATTCGTCACCGGTTTCGAAGTACAGTGATAAGTTAAGTTTGCTTACTTGCGAATAGGTTTTGTCACGATGCGTTACTCGAACATTGTGGATGTCGGCATCCTTTGTTGGGCCATCAGCCGCTGACAAGATATCAAGGAAGTGCATGTCTTTGGTGAAGCGGTAACGACCAGGCGCATTCACTTGTCCAAAGATGTAGATCGAAGCATCAGAGCTTTGACGAACCCATTGTGATTTATTGTCTGAAGGATCTTGTGGCAAGTCGTGAACGCGCACGATAGAACCCGCTCGAATTTGTGGCATTTGATCACGTGGCGCACCATTTCGAATAAAATCATCAAGGTTAAACACAACCAACTTTCTACCAGTCACGACTTCAATTTTTGATGTGTCTGCGCGTAGCGTAGGGCCGCCGACGTGTGCCAATAGCCCCATGAAGTTCATTTCATCTGACCATTCAATACGACCAGGTCGATTCACCTCACCAATCACGTTAACCGCTCGGTCTGGCGTAATTTTCAACCAAGACTTCTCGTTCATGTCGGTTTTCTCGGGAACGAAAATCGCGTCACCAGCTTTGATGCTAGGAGGGTTAGAGTTAGGTAAGCCTTCAGTGTAAGCCGCTAAATCGAATTTAAGCACTCTGCCATCTGCTTTGATAACACGGATTTGTCGTGA
Source organism: Vibrio sp. 10N.222.54.A3 (assembly GCF_041474095.1). NCBI lineage: Bacteria > Pseudomonadati > Pseudomonadota > Gammaproteobacteria > Vibrionales > Vibrionaceae > Vibrio > Vibrio sp. 10N.222.54.A3. The sequence goes on along the minus strand of NZ_JBFRTN010000017.1, from coordinate 126,086 downwards.
CTCTGCAAATCGAGTTGGGCCGCCCGCATTCGCCAAGATATCCATAAAGGTCGCGTCTCTTTTGCCTTCAAAAGCACCAGGGGCTGCGACTTCGCCCATTACGTAAACCATGTTGGCGCCGGATTTGATCTCTTCTTCTTGCTTGGGAACGAAAATGGTCGCACCCGGGCGTAAAATTGGAAGCAGACTTTCGTCACCAGAATCTAAGTAACGTTTTAGGTTGAATAGCGTTGGGGTGTTGTTCGAAATCACTCGGATTTGCTCAACACTGGCATAACGAGTTACGCCGCCCGAACGCATAAGTACGTCGACAAGGTCGGTGTTCTCTTTGTAAGTGAACGAACCCGGCGCGTTCACCTCACCAAACACTTTGATGGAGTTACGAGAATCAGCACTGTCACCTGAGTTAGCAAGCTTTGCTGCATCGAACTCTTGCTCGATGTTACCGACTAATGGAGAAGCTGGAACGAATAGTGAATCCAGTGATTGAAGAGTAGGTAATGTTGACTCGTCTCCTGAATCAAGGAATCGTTTGTAGTTAAACTCTTTCTTATCCGCGCCTCGCTTAAGAATAAGCTTGTCCAGTTGCGCGCCCGGGCGTAAACCACCCGCAGCGTAAAGTGCCATTTGGATGCTAGAACCTAATGCGAGAGTGTATTCGCCAGGCTGTTCTACATAACCTTGCACATAGATAATGATTTGCTGCTCTTTTACATACACTGAAGCGTTCGAAAGATCTTTATAAGCGGTTGCCAGCGACTCTAGAACGACTTTGTTAAGCTGTTCGCTGTCGTAACCTGCAACAAACACAGCGCCTACTTCAGGAAGGGTAATACGTCCACGCTTATCCACCTGGAACCCCGTGTTTAAGGTGCTTTCACCGGGTACATTAACTTGGATAAGGTCACCGACTTGAACCGCGTCTGAAAACTCGTCGTTAGCATTGACAACATTCGCAAAGCTCAACGACAGGGTGATGATAAAAGCGATTAAGGATTTCATATTCCACCTCCCATTTTCTCGGCATTCTTAGGCGAGATAACTTCGATACTTACTCGGCGGTTAGTTAAACGTGTGCCGTCAGATTCGCCTTCAAAAAGAGGGACGGTTTCGCCAACAGATACGGCTTTGATTCGTTGAGCGCCTAGTCCAAAAATAGTCAGGTAGCGTTCGACTTGTTTCGCTCGTCCAAGTGCTAACTTGTCGTTGTATTCTTCGGCACCCGTTGCATCAGCATGGCCGGTAACAACAAGGTCTAGGGATTTGTGTTCTTTAAGTAAAGTGGTCGCCTCGGCCAGTCTTCCCATATACTTAGGATTTACTTCAGTCGAGTTTTCCGCAAATTGGTTGTCAACATTAAGTAGGTCATACAACTGTTCAATAACCGACAGTTGCATTCTAAATTGATTTTCATTTTGTGGTGGCTCACAGCGGGCTTGTGAAGTTACGTAATCCAGTTGGACCTCAAGTTCATTTAGGCGTTTTCTTTGGATTACTAAGTCGTTGGCTGCATCCAGTAGTAGACCACCTTGAAGTTCGCGAGCAATACGATTTTGCTTTTCGATTGCTTGAACAACAGCAGCGGGGAAACACCAACGAGCACCTTCTTGAATCAAAGCATCAAGGTGCAATTTAGCGAGCTGCCAATCAAAGCGTAATCCATGTTCCGGACCAAGAGGCTCGTCTGGCATGACAGGAGAGAAGTCTGAGTTTTGATAGTTAATAGAATCGTAACTTTCAGCCAAACCCCCTGTGCCTTGTTCAGGATAGCTAGTACAGCCACCCAGAACGAGAGCGGACAGAGAAAGGGCTATGTAGTTTTTCAGTATTTTCATGCCAACGTCCTATGTTTCTAATTTTTCTTATTATTTTTTGTTACTTCTAGCTTAGTGGGTCTTCATGAATTTGCAGGATTTTTTGAATTTACTGGGATAGCGTGGCCAATACGCAGCAAGTTCATAATTTCAAGAGGTTGACCCGTCACATTTTCAAGTCGCATGTTGCGCTCGCGTTCAGTCAGACGTTTGAACATATAAACAATCGCGCCAACACCAGATGAATCTAAAAACTCAACCTGACTAAAATCAACTTCGATTTCAGGGTGACCATCGTTAGAAATCACATCATCGATGTCGGTTTGTGCATCACGACTGCCTGCTGCATCCAGATCACCGAAAATAGAAAGTGTCAGTGTCGTTGTGTTTAAATCAATCTTACGTAGTTCCATAGCGATATCTCCTTTTCAGTATGTATGGACAATTGCACTGAATGTGCCAACTTTTATGTTGTTATTTTTCAATAATTTATGTTTAGTACGAATTCCTATCTCAAATTGAGAAAAGACGTTTCTCAATATGAGAACTAAAAACGGCGGAATATATGAGAGTTATAGGTCATTAATTTAATGAATAAATGAAAAGGTTAGATAAGGTTGATGAGTGGATCGCATCTTCTAGCAAAGGTTGTCTACCTACGTGTCAGAACGCTTAGGATTAAAGGCGTTTGTTGACTACTACAGATATCAATACGGAGCAGATGATGAGATTAACTAAATTGGCGATAGCAACTCTATGGGCGTGTTCGCTTTCTTCTCATTCATCCTATTTACCTCCCGACCATTTGGTACTGGCCAATACATACCAACAAGGCATTGATGTTTCTGAATACTGGAAGAGTGAAAAGCTTGATGGGATTCGGGCTCTTTGGGACGGACAACATCTTTATACACGCAATGGTAATCGCATTTACTCACCCAAGTGGTTTACTGAAAACTTGCCTAAGGTCCATCTCGAAGGAGAGTTGTGGGCAGGAAGGGGCAAGTTCCACCTTGTTCAATCTACCGTTCTCGATCATACGCCGAGTGACACAGCATGGCGCCAAATCGATTTCATGCTGTTTGATATGCCAGGCGCTGCGGGAGATTATCAAAAGCGCTATTACAACATTTTGCATTGGGTAAGCGTGATTGGAGAATCTCATGTCAGCTACATAGAACATGTACCAATTCACAGTGAAGAGGCTTTGTTTCATCAACTTGATAATGTCGATGAGCGTAATGGCGAAGGTTTGATGCTTAGAAAAATCACCAGTCGTTATCAAGCAGGCCGAAGTAATGATTTGTTAAAACTGAAAAGGCATCATGATGCCGAAGCCACAGTTATTGGCTACAAGGGTGGGACAGGGAAGTATAAAGGGATGATGGGTTCAATCTTGGTTCACACAGAAGAGGGTGTGGAATTTTATATAGGCAGCGGGTTCAGTGACCAAATGAGACTCGCACCGCCAGAGATCGGCAGCCGTATTACCTTTCGTTACAATGGTTTTACTCAAAACGGAAAACCCAAGTTTGCGCGCTTTGTTCGAGAGAAGAGTGAATATTAAGGCAGATACGATCTACCTGACCATTAAACGAAAAAGAGCCCTGAAAATCAGAGCTCTTTTTTGTGTTCGAAATCAGATAGACCGACTAAGCGAGTGCGAATCTAACGAGAACTAAATTCTAACTGTACGTCATCATCCTGCTTGTGCATCCAGTGTAAGCGCATACCTAGCATAATCGCTGCTGATGTTAGACCGACAATGAAACCAATCCAGAAGCCGTGCGCACCCATAGGGTCAACAATCCAATCTTTCATTCCTAAGATGTAGCCGATAGGAAGGCCAAGCAACCAGTAAGCAACGAAGGTAATGTTGAAGATTGAACGCATGTCTTTGTAGCCACGCAGAGCACCTGCAGCGATAACTTGGATGGCATCAGTACATTGATAAACCGCCGCGAACAACAGCAACTGCATTGCAACGGTAATTACCGCAGTGTTCTCTGTGTAAAGTAATGCAACCTGTTCTCTGAACAGGACAGTTAACGCCGCTGTCATTAAGGCTGTCACTAAACCAACAATGATACCTACGTGTGTCGCGATCTTAGCGCCTTCGGTGTTGTTTTCGCCCAACTTATGCCCAACACGAATACTCACGGCTGCACCGATACTCATTGGAATCATGAAGACCAGCGAAGAGAAGTTGATCGCGACTTGGTGCGCGGCAACAATCAACGAGCCAAGTGGGGCAACCAACAAGGAAACAACCGCAAACAAGGTTACCTCGAAGAAGATAGCGGCCGCCACAGGGAAACCAAGTCTAAACAGACGAATTTGAGCTTTAAGTTGCGGTTTATGGAACGTACCGAAGATGTTGATTTTCGCCAAACGCTTTGATGTTAAAACGTAAGCGAACAGTAGTGCAAACATCACCCAATATACGATAGCCGTTGCAACGCCACAGCCAACACCACCCAGAGCAGGAGCACCAAGTTTTCCGTATACGAACATCCAGTTCAGCGGGATGTTTAATAACAAGCCAATAAAACCAATCACCATTGCAGGCTTGGTTAAAGACATACCATCGGTAAAACTTCGCAATGTTTGGAACAACAAGAAAGCGGGTACAGCAAACATCACCGCATTCATATAGCCGATGGTCTTTTCCGCCATGAGCTGTTCAATGTCCATCCACTCCAATATCAATTGTGTTTGAAAAAGCACACCAATGATTGGAAGGGAGATGACGAGCGCTAAAAATGCGCCTTGTTGAATTTCGAATGGAATTTTTACTTGTCGACCAGAACCATTCAGTTGTGCAACGACAGGAACCAACGCCATCAATAGACCAACACCAAATAGGATTGATGGTAGCCAGATACTTGCTGCAATCGAAACCGCCGCCATATCGATAGCACTTACGCCACCGGCCATTACGGTATCAACAAAACCCATTCCAGTTTGTGCAACGGATGCGATCAATACTGGGGTCGCAAGTTTGATTAGATTCGAGGATTCTTCTTTGTAACGATGCACAAACAACTCCAAATAAGAGGGAAAATTAGAATAATAGTGTAGGAAAGGACATTCTGAAGGAATCAGAGACAATGATCTTAAGCTTCCACTGGACGAATCATAAAGAAATGTCACAATAACTGCTATGAAAAACTGTTACTAGAATACTAAATGGGAATCTTATGTTTACAGGTATCGTTCAAGGCATGGCAACACTGGTTGCTATCAACAAAAAAGAGTCGTTTCAAACTCATACCATTGAGCTAAGCGATGAAATGGTTGAAGGATTAGCCATTGGTGCTTCAGTAGCTCATAACGGTTGTTGCTTAACGGTAACGGAAATTTCAGGTAACCAGATTGCTTTTGATTTAATGCAAGCGACATTGCGATTGACGAACTTAGGCCAACTGAATGTTGGTGACAAAGTGAATGTTGAGCGTGCAGCAAAGTTTGGTGACGAAATTGGCGGGCATAGCATGTCTGGCCACATTACTCTGATGGCTAACCTAGTCGATGTGATTAAAACAGAAAACAACCGTACGCTTTGGTTTGAGCTGCCTCAAGAATCAATGAAGTATGTGTTGAGTAAGGGTTACATCGGCGTTGATGGTTGTTCATTGACGATTGGTGAAGTGGAAGAGAACCGTTTCTCTGTTCACCTGATCCCAGAAACACTGAATCGTACTCTGTTTGGCGGCCGTGAAGTAGGCGACCAAGTAAACATTGAGTTTGATCCTCAAACACAAGCGATTGTTGATACTGTCGAGCGTGTATTAGCGAACCAGAAATAGCCACTAAGCGCATTGAATCGGTGGCAATAAAATCACACCGATGACCAAATTAAAAAAGAGCACGTGAGGTGCTCTTTTTTGATCATGGTTTAAACGAGAAACTGATTGTCAGAATACTTGTTCATCATCGGCATCAATCGAAAGGTTGATTCTGTCTCTTACTTCGTCAACCTGCATATCCAAATGAATGGCATTGCAACACGCTGGACAATCATCATAGAAGTCTTGGCTACCATTAGATGCATCAAGCGTGATGTTAATACCGTGCCCACAATGCGGACAGGAGACATGTTTCTCTGTGTATTTATGCATGGCAAATTCTCCTCACTGTAACTGATACCAATCGTATTCGGTTATAAACAGCTGTAATTGGTATTAAACGGCCTGTATCTTCTGAATGCATGCTTCAGTGTGTGCTAAATATTCGCCGCCAAATTGATTGCAGTGGTTAAGAAGATGGTACAAGTTGTAAATGTCTTTCCGATCAGTATAGCCAACGTCGAGTGGATTGACGCTCTGGTAACCTTCATAAAACTCTTTAGGGAAACCTTCAAACAATTCAGTTAACGCCAAATCACACTCATGGTCCCCCCAGTAACAAGCAGGGTCGTAGCAAATTGGGCCAAACGCAGAGTTAGCAACATTGCCATTCCAAAGATCCCCATGAAGCAAAGAAGGGCGAGGGTTGTGGCCAGCAAGACGCATATTCACCACATCAACGATGTCATCGATATCACCAAACTCGATGCCTTTCTCTTTGAGCAGTTGCAGTTGGAAACCAATGCGTTGCTCAGAGAAAAAGCGACCCCATTTCTTATGCCAAGGGTTGGGTTGAAGTGTGCTGCCGATATAGTTGTCTTGGTCGCAACCAAACTCTTTTTGCTCGCCCCATTGATGAAGCCGCGCAAGCTGAACGCCGAAATCGAAGCTATTGTTGCCCGTCTCGAGCGGTTTGGTCGGCAAGTAATTCAGAATAATGAACGAGCACTCTTTGGTTTTGCCAATAAGCACCAACTCAGGAACGTAAACAGTGGAGGTTTCTCTTAACAAGCGTAAGTTCTCAGCTTCAATTTCAAACTTAGGTAAAAATTCTCGCTGATTCACTTTCACAAAGTAACGCTCATTACCATCGCTGATCATATAGCAATCGTTAATGTCGCCACCAGAAACCTTGGTACGTTCAGTAATCTGAAAGTTAAATAGAAGAGTATCTGAAAGTTGTTGAGAAATGGCCTGCCACATAGGAAATCCTCAAAGACTGAAAGTTAAAAAGATTGAAGGTTAGAAATACTGTTTGTTTAATAGCAATAGTTTAGGATAAATCTGAACAATTTATAGACGCACTCGTCAATGTTCTTAGCTCTTCTTCATCTTACGTAGAATCAATTGGCCGAATTGTGAACTCGAACTGATTCAAGCTCTTTGAAATACAAACATAAATTGAAAACCTGACGTGATGAAATAGTTTGGAACTGGTCTCACAAACGAAACGGTTTTGAACGCCACAAACTGGAAAAGATGTTTGAGCTTGTTATTGTCTAGCGACTAAATCAAATGAGCTTTTAGAGTAAGTTGAAAGGGCTATTGTTAACTGGCGCAATACTTTGCTTCAAAGTTTGTCTTACACTTCTTTAGCGTGAATTTACTTATGTCGTAAGTAGGCAGGTATACCACATAAAGCTATATCGATTTAATTTTAAGCTGAAATACTAACTAGGATCATTTAAATGTAGTTTTGGGCAATAAAGTGATGACAAATAGCTTCATTTACATAGTATTAGGCAAGTACGTATTAATCTGCTCTAGAGCTTAAAACGGAGAATTATTGTGGTTGTAGAAACCGATGGCTATTTGGCTTTAATCGAGCACCTATCATTCAACCTTGATGTGTTTACCAATAGTAATGGTGATACTGGAAACGAAAGTGTCGAAGACATTGTTACCGACATGATTTCAACAAACATCATGGCTATTTTCGAGCAAAACCCAGAGTTGCATTCGAGCGTTCGTTTTCAACTTTTGAAAGAAGCAGATGCCGTAGTAGCGGATCTTGGTGAAGTATTAGCGGGTGTGTGGGCTAAGAAAGCGACTAACGAACAAATTGTATTCCTCGATGAGTACATCGCGTTAGTGAAGAACCTGTTTGATACTGCTGTTGCTAAATACGATTAACGGTTTGTTTGCTCATTTATCGTCGTAATTAATCAGCATAATAACAACGGGCGTTTAAGTCGTATCTTTCTAGAGTTACCTCGCTCAGCGGTTTATCTTTCGAACCGCTATAAACGCCTAAAGTGCCAAAACTTGGATGCCCAGTAAGGGTTATCTAACCTAGAAATAATGACACCTTTCGATGTCGAGGCATGTAGAAATTGGTTGTTTCCTAAATAAACGCCTACATGTCGCACCGTCATCGAAGTCTTGAAAAACACCAAGTCACCGCTTGTTGCCTGCCCATACGCAATTTCTTTTCCCTTTTTACTCTGGTCTTTTGTGGTTCTTGGTAGAGCTTGTTGAGTCGCATTTTGCACGGCGATTTGAACAAAAGCAGAGCAATCTATACCTCGAAATGAGGTCCCACCGAAATGGTATGGCACGCCTTTCCACTGTTCATACACGCTCATATAAGCGTTTGTAGTCAATTGTTCTGACTTTGATAGGGGTTTCTGTGCGGTTTGACTAAGCTGAGAAGGCGAAGGTGACGAGCTACAAGCAGCCAATGTTGCTAAAGTTATTGTAACTACAGCCATTTTTCTGATTTTCATATGTAACTCTTCTGACAAAAAACTGAAATAAAAACGTCATCAAGGACTTCTAGTATACGACCTAACTTAAGGATATCTCTTTTCGTAGTCAAACTGGATTTCACATGCCCGACACAAATTTATCAATAAAACCCTCACGTTATACATTCTCGCTCATTCAAACCGTCACTGCTGTATTTATTTCCATTCTTTTACTTGTTACTTTTTTATCAATGGTTAGCATTCGGGGCGTTGAACGGGTCGGGGGACATTTTGATGCACTCTCGGAACAAGCATTACCCCTTGCTCTACATAACGCCGAATTAACGCAAAGCGTATTAGAACAAGTAAAACTTCTCACTTACAGCACCCAATCAACCGACTTAGATACACTGAATGCCACAAGGGGCTCAATTGACCAACTCGCGACAGAGAGCAATACCACGCTAGAGGAACTTCTTTTTATTTCCCAATCTTTTCCTGATGCGATCTCTTTAGAGCAACAACAAATCCTTGTCGATGACATGGCGCAACTGCAAGCTATGACCAACACGGTACTGCTGGCGCAGATTGAGATTCAAAGTAAGCAAAATCTGATCGACAGTAAAATGGGCGAGTTCCGTTATGGCGTTGGATCTATCGGACCAGAAATGAATCGAATCAGCTCATTCTTGGTTGAAGACAACCCAGAAGCGAGCGATGCAGCGAACCGATTTACATCCAGCGCGTCTGCTATGGCGAACACCTTCTTGATGCTGATGATGCAATCTGACATTGATAAAGCACAAGACGAATACCGTCAATTGAGAAACCGAATCGCAGGCCTTAACTTGGCTTACAGCGACTTTGCCGATTGGCACCCAGATATCGCTGAGTTCGCGAGCTTGACGGCGCCTTACGAGATGGTGAAAGAAGGCTTTACCGAAGAAGGCGTAATCAAACAAATCCTCTTGAAACTCGAACTTGTTCAGCAGCAAGAGCAGAACTTAACGCAAGTTATCACCCTCGCGAATACAGTCATAAGCACATTGAATCAGTTGTCTTCTACCGCTTCCCATCTGATTGATGAAAGCGAACTGGTTGTAAATCAAACCATCACCAATATTGATCGTGTGTTGTTTATCAGCGGGCTGGTTATTGCCGTAATCATTGTGATTTCATGGTTCGTGTTACGCCGTTGGATGAATAAAGGGCTAAAAAACATTACTCAACAGTTGAGTTCACTTGCAGATCATGACTTCTCTAAACAGAGTGAATTGCTTGGGCCGCTAGAGCTTCAAGTTATCACTTCAAAACTCAATACGGTCGTTGATTCAACCGCAGATTCGGTTCGTTTAGTAACGCGCAACTGTGAGACGCTTTATCAAACGGCAGAAGTAAGCCACGACGCTGCAGAGCAAACCAATTCGAGCTTGAACGAGCAGAACGAATCACTTCAGAATATGATCACCACCATTACGGAGCTGGAAGCATCGATTGGTGAGATTGCTCGTATCTCTAACGCATCGAACGACGATGCTCAAATAGCAGAAGATGAGTCAGTGAATGGCAGCCAAGTGGTTGGCCTTAACCAACAACGATTACAAGCGCTTGAGCACTCTCTTAGCATGAGTGAAGAGTCGATGGCTGACTTGGATGGTCGAGTGAAACAGATTCGTGAAATGGTCGACATGATCAGTGGTATCGCTGAAAACACCAACTTATTGGCACTGAACGCTGCGATAGAAGCGGCGCGAGCAGGTGAACAAGGTCGAGGTTTTGCGGTAGTTGCAGACGAAGTGCGTAAATTGGCGAGCGGCACATCCCAGCAAACCACCAATATTCGTAGCATGATGAACGAACTAGTCGCGGCAGCCGATCGCTCACGTGCTTCTGTAACGGAATCGAGAAGTGAGATGGCCAATGCACTGCAAACCAGTGGCGATGTAAGACAAGCCTTCGAGAAAATCGAATTTGCGGTTAGCCAGATCAAAGGGCGTGTTGAGCAAATCATGGTGGCTACCGAAGAACAAGCTCGTGCAACTGTCGATGTAACGCATTCTATCACTCGCGTGTCTGAGCAGGGCGAAAATACTAAGCTGCAACTTGAATCTATGATCGAGAGTTCAGAGCAAGTCGGAGAGATAGCAGGGCGCCAACAAGCTATGCTTCATAAGTACGTATTGAAGTAAGTGTGTAAACGTCGTCCGGAAGTGGGAATTGCCGCTGAAAGGTGAGAAGCTACGCATATAAAAATGGTGCAATCTCTTATGAGTTTGCGCCATTTTTTATTATTTTCTTGAGGCGTTAGGTCTTGTCTTTCGAATGAGGGAAGGAAGCGAATGGTTGGCGTAACATTAAATCTAGCCGTTGCTCTTTACCATCTTGAATCTCGGGAACACCAATATGCACCTTGTCATGACCAAGCTTGGGTTGGGCGCGGTAAGTCTTAAACCAGATGTCCCACACTGATAAAAAGAAGCCAAAGTTTGAGTGCGTTTCCTTAACAATGACCGAGTGATGAACGCGGTGCATGTCTGGTGTCACAATCACTTTTCTCAATCGTTTATCGAACCATAGCGGAAGACGTGCATTGCTATGGTTAAACATCGCGCTCGCATTAAGAACAATTTCAAAGATCACGACAGCAATGACAGGCACACCAAGTGCGATCACCAAACTCATCTTGATGAGCATTGAAAGAATCATCTCAATAGGGTGAAAGCGCGTTCCGGTTGTGACATCGATATCTAGATCCGCATGGTGAACTCGATGTAGCTTCCACAACCAAGGAACACGGTGAAACACCAAGTGCTGTAGGTAAATGGCACAATCCAAGAGCAATACACAGATCAGAATGGTCAATTCTTTCGGAAGTGACAGGGTATTGAACAGACCCCATTGGTTTTCTTGTGCGATAACCGCCGCTTGAAATGCTGCGATAGGAATTATAGTGGCCAATAGAAAGCTGTTCAAAGCGACTAACGCAAAGTTGTTTCCCCAGCGAAACCATTTGCTTTGAGTCAGTGCTTTACGTGGAAAACGGTATTCCCAAAGCGCACACAGTCCGAAAACGACAATAAAACAAACAAGGCGAAGCAGTGATGGGTCTTGCATGGGAATTCCTTCTATCATTCTAGGGACACTGTAAGTACAATCGTGCCACTTTTCTAGATTTATCGTTATTGTCCATGAGAATCCACGCTTTTCACCGTTTATATCAACACCGTTTGTCTCTTTCTACCAAGCCGTTTAACGCGCGCGGGTGTAAAGTGGTTCGATGTCAGTTCTGTAAAATCAAACAAGACAGCTGTATCTGTGAACATCAACCAGACGTAAATACGAACGTCGCGACCATGTTGATCTTATCGGACAACGAAATACTCAAACCAAGTAATACCGGCCGTTTAATCCTTGATACCGTTAAAGACAGCTATGCCTACCTTTGGCACCGCACTGAACCGAATCAAGAGATGCTTGATGTGCTGAAAGACGATAAATATCAGCCAGTCGTGGTCTTTCCTGAAGATTATACCGATGACAAATCGCGTGTGGTTGCAGATCTTGCTGAAATGCGAGATTCGAACAAGACGTTGCTGCTGATCTTTATTGATGGTAGTTGGCGTGAAGCACGACGTATTTTCCGTCGTTCAGAGTATCTGCAAGACTTACCGGTGTTGTCGATCGAACCAGAATCGGTTTCGCAATACATGATGCGTAAGTCAGACAACGAACAACATCTCTCGACTGCAGAAGTAGCGAGCTTGGTTTTGAAACAGGCTGGTGAAGAGCAGGGCGCAAAGACTTTACAGCTGTGGTTTGAGACATTTCGTGAAAGCTACATGCTAAGTAAGACGCGTTATAAGTCCGATCCAACCAAACCAAGCCTGAACGCTTTCATAGAGCACACTAAAAATGAGACGTCACTCTAACCTTTAACCGCTTTGTGCTGACTTGTTGTTCAAACAGATTCGAACACGAGATAAGTTTGTTATCCATCACGGTTTGTAGGGGGAGTGTTATGGATAATGCGTCCTAGATGTTTAATTTGAAAAATTTATTTGCCCGAATTTAGGGAAAAATTGGAGAGATTTCATGTATTACGGCTTCGATGTTGGCGGCACAAAAATTGAATTTGGTGCGTTCAATGAAAAACTTGAGCGAGTAGCAACAGAACGCGTACCAACGCCTACTGAAGATTATCAACTGCTACTTGATACGATTGCCGGTTTGGTGAAGAAGTACGACAGTGAATTTTCTTGCGAAGGTAAAATTGGTCTTGGTCTTCCTGGTATGGAAGATGCTGACGACGGCACAATGCTGGTTGTTAACGTGCCAGCTTCAACGGGGAAACCACTACGTAAAGACCTAGAAGCACTTATTGGTCGTAGTGTGAAAATTGAAAATGATGCGAATTGCTTTGCGCTTTCAGAAGCGTGGGATGACGAGCTTAAAGACGAACCATCAGTAGCAGGCCTAATTCTAGGTACTGGTTTTGGTGGCGGGTTAGTTTACGAAGGCAAAGTGTTCTCTGGTCGTAACCACGTTGCTGGTGAACTGGGCCATATGCGTCTTCCTATTGATGCTTGGTTCCACCTTGGCGACAACGCACCGTTACTCGGTTGTGGTTGTGGCAAGAAAGGTTGTCTAGACAGCTACCTATCAGGTCGTGGCTTTGAATTGATTTACGAGCACTACTTCGGCGAGAAGAAGAAAGCAATCGAGATCATTCAAGCGTACAACGAAGGTGAAGCAAAAGCGGCTGAGCACGTTGATCGTTTCATGGAGCTATTGGCTATCTGTTTCGCGAACCTGTTTACCGGTCTTGATCCACACGTAGTTGCATTGGGTGGCGGTCTTTCAAACTTCGAACTTATCTACGAAGAGATGCCAAAGCGTATCCCTAAATACCTACTGTCTGTAGCGAAATGTCCAAAGATCATCAAAGCGAAGCATGGTGATTCAGGCGGCGTTCGTGGTGCTGCATTCCTTAACATTAAGTAATCGTGACTTAAGTTAAGCTAGCTAAGGTTAGATAGTTAAAAAGTACAAATAAAAATGCCGCAATCTCGAAAGAGGTTGCGGCATTTTTTATTGTTCGGTGCTTTCGTTTCTTTAGCTGTTAGCTGTTAACTACAAACGAAAAGCTAGAAACGACATATCAAGAAAAGAGCCAAGAGGGCTTACTTCTTCTTTTTACCAACACCAAGATTGTCTTTTTGCTTCAACGTAAGCTTAGTAAAGCCAAGCTTGCGGAAGTAGTTGTCTTGGTAGTTACGAACCGCTTTAGTATCAGAAATAAACTCAAGCTGTTGCTCAGTTTTTAGATACTCAGAGATATCGATGCCTTCAGCTGCAGCAACAGCTTCTTGGATCGTGCGGTGTTCTTGTTTTGAAAACAGTAACTCTTTGTCTTCGTCTTTGTAAGTGTACAGAATGGTACGAGCCATGGTGCTCTCCAATAGAATTATTACTTTGCGCGCACTCTACATAAAAACCGTACGTGGCTCAAGGTAATGGTAAGAAATCTTAAGATTATCGTTCTAAACGTTTAGCGTAATTTAAGCTATTTGTCTTTTAGGAAACGAACAGGTTGTTTTTCTCGAAACGAAAAGAACAAAAAGCCCCTTAACATCGAAAGCTCGATAGAAGGGGCTTCGTCTATGTCTTGGCGAAGATCTTCCAAATCACTTAAAAGCTTCTAAATCAATTAAAAAGCAGCTAAGTCAATTTAAGTGTTTGAGCTTTGAATCAAACGCGACCTTGCAGAGGAATGATCGTCACTGTCTCGCCAACTTTCACAGTATCAACTGCTGGAGATATTTCGATTAAGCAGTTCGCTTCACTCATTGAACGCAGAATACCTGAACCTTGCTTGCCCGTTGTTTTCACTTCAAGCACGCCAGATTCATTCATCGAGAACACACCACGGCTAAATTCAGTACGGCCTTGGCGTGAGCGCAGTTGTTCAGTTGCTACAGCATTTGCTTTCACTGGCGTCCAGTTCGTTTGACCTTGAAGCTTGCGGATCGCAGGCTCAACAAAGTTAATGAACGACACCATTACTGCAACTGGGTTACCCGGCAAACCAAAGAACGGTTTGTTTTCAATTTTACCGTAAGCCAGTGGGCGACCTGGACGCATGTTGATACGCCAGAAGTTGATTTGACCGAGCTTATCCAACGCAAGCTTGATGTAATCCGCATCACCAACAGACACACCACCAGAAGTCAAAACCATATCGGTTTCAAGCGACGCAGAATGCAGCACATCCATCATCTTCTGCTCATCATCTTCAATGATGCCGTAATCGACGATGTCACAGCCGAGCTTTTGAAGCATGCCGATAATAGTAAAACGATTTGAGTCATAGATAGAGTTTGGTTTTTGCTCGTGACCCGGCGCTTGAACTTCATCACCCGTAGAGAACACACCCACTTTCACTTTACGCAGAACAGGGCAGGTACCAAAACCTAACGACGCCATCATGCCCATTTCTGGCGCTTCAATGCGTGTGCCACGTGTAAAGACAGGTTGGCCGATTTCTAAATCTTCACCTGCCATACGGACATTTTGTCCAACCGAGATTTTAGCATCAGGGAAGCTAACTTTATCGCCATCTTGGACGGCTTGTTCACGCATCACGACAACATCAACGCCTTCTGGCATTGGTGCGCCGGTCATGATTTTAACGGCTTCACCTTGTTGCACGATTTGCTCGTAGCTGTGACCCGCCATGACTTCAGCAACGATGTTGTAACTGTCCAATTCTAGATCTTCACTACGAATTGCATAACCGTCCATTGCAGAGTTGGTATTCTGAGGAACGTTGATTGGCGAAATCACATCTTCAGCCAGCACGCGGCCGTAGCCTTGCAGTAATTCAACACTCTCTGTGAGATCGAGTGCGTCAATGCTATCAACAATCTTTTGTTGGCCTTGAGTAACGGTTAAACCTGCAGGAGAGAACGAATCACAACAAACAGCTGGCGCTGCGTCTTTTGAAGGTGAGCATGACACGGCTCTGCCTGTTGTAGAGACAAGGTCAAAGGACTGCGCGTAATCGATGATGAAATCACGAATCGCTTCTAAGTCGCTGATCGCCATTTGTGGCAGCTCTGATTCAACTTGGCTGTCTGCCGCGATAGCAATAATGTTGTTATCGTTTGGATATAACCAAGGTTTGCCCACTTCATCTCGGTGCAGTTCAATTTTAGGGAAGGCGATGTTCTTACAGCCTTCAACCAAAATCAGATCAAGCGTGTTGGTATCAAATCGAGTCAGTAGGTAATAAAAATCTGCTTCGGCTTCTGGTGTTTCTGTCATCATCACGTGACGATTACGAGAAGCAATCAACATTTGGTTCGCGCCCGCTTTACGTAAGCGGTAACTGTCTTTACCCGGCTTATCGACATCAAAATCGTGGTGAGCATGTTTTAACACGCCAACTTTTAAACCCGCATCAGTCAACAGAGGAAGCAGGGCTTCAAGTACGGTCGTTTTGCCTGTACCGCTATAAGCAGCAAAGCCCAATAAAGGAAGATTAGGGCGTTGTTTAGAATCTTTCATTATTGAAGCGTTCCGAATTGGGTGAGTTCTTCTGGCGTGTTGAGATTAACAAAGCAGTTAGGAGAATCGCTGAAATCAACGTATTCGGTAACACACTCTTTGTATAGCAAGATGATTTTACGATCACCACGTTCCAAAAACGCTTCTAACTTTGGTAGAACACGTTTGTGGAATAGGGTGAATACAGGTTGCTTAAATTCGCCATCATGCGCGACAAGAATGTCGCTGTCTTCTTTAACTGCAGAACAAAAACGCTCAACAAGGTCGTCACTGATTTGTGGGCTGTCGCAAGGGACAAAGCCGACCCAGTCTGTACTCGCGTTTTTAAGGCCAGCATGAATGCCGCCCAATGGACCTGGATAGTCAGGGAAGGAATCGGAAACAACCGGAGCAAATGCTTGGTAACTGTCTAAGTTACGGTTGGCATTGATAGTGATGCTGACATCTTGCTGTGACAGCTTGTTTATAACGTATTGAATAAGCGGAGAACCGTTGAGCTCAACAAGTCCTTTATCTTTTCCGCCCATGCGGCTGGCCTGTCCGCCAGCCAAAATAACCCAACTAGTTTGCGTTGGAAGCAGCATAAATATTCTCTTGTGCTTTATCTTTCTGAATAACTTGCAGAAGCGGCGATTCGGTCAAAGTATTGTCTTTGATCCACCATTGCTTCTTACATAAGTCGGTTAACGCGTTAGTTTGGTGACTAGTGATGACTAAACTCGCGCCTCTTTGAAGAAGATCTTCGGCCATTATCACCAATCTTTCAATAGATTCTTTGTCTAAAGAGGCACTTGGTTCATCCATAAGCAAGATTGACGGCTTAAGAATCCAGGCTCGTGCCATTGCAACGCGTTGACGCTCACCACCAGACAACACAGAAATGTGTTCATCTGCCAAGGTTTCTAAACCTACCATTCTCAATGCATTAATTATTTGAGCTCGCTTATCTTTTTGGCTCTCTTTGTTAAAGCGAATGCCATAAGCGACATTTTGGTACACCGAACCATCAAAAAGATAGGGGGTTTGATGCAGGTAGATAATGTCTTTGAACTTGAGCCTAGGGAATAAGATCTGCTGCCAGCTTTGTGTCGGAGACTGAATGCGGCCAGAGCTGGGCTGAATCAATCCAGACAATATTTTAAGTAGGGTCGTTTTACCCACACCATTATCTCCTTTGAGATAAATGGCATCGTTGGGGCCGATCGACAATTCGGGAATATGGAACAAAACACGCTCTTTGTAGCGCATTGAAATTTGCTGCGTTGTTATTTTTATACTCATGACAGCGTTCCTAAGTTCTTAAATAGCCTTTTCCTCTCACACTGGAAAGGAAAAAGTTAAGGGCTAATGCCAATGCTAATAACACCATACCGAGGGCGACGCCTTGAGCAAATGCGCCTTTGTGGCTTTCCATGGCAATAGCTGTTGGGATGTTTCTTGTCATCCCCATAATGTTGCCACCTACCATCATTGAACAACCTACCTCTGTCACGATACGAGAGAAGGCAGCAATGGTTGCAGCCAACAGAGGAAAACGCGTTTCCCAAATCAAGGTACACGCCACGCGTGTTGTTGATACGCCAAGTGTGCGCGCTGTTTCTACCGCACGGCGGTCACTGGCCTGCAGAGCGCCATGCATCATCGCAACTAGGATAGGGAAACAGATCACCATTTGACCTAGAATCATCGCCTTTTGGGTGAACAGCAATTGCCAATCACCTAACGGGCCAGAGCGAGAAAGCATCATGTACATCAACAAACCGATAACCACAGTAGGGATCGCTTGCAGGGTGTTGATCACTGAAAGCAGAGCCCATTTCCCGGGGAACTCGGTATAAGCCAATAAGAAAGCCATAAGGATTGCAGGAACAATCACTAATGAGATGGCGGACAAAGATACGCTGAAAGATACCGCGACGATTTTCCACAATTCGTGGTCAAAACTCACTAGTAGGTTCATTGCATCAATCGTTGTTTGCCATAGGGTCATGAAGTATCTCGTGTGAATCGATAATGGGTCTTTATCGGTAATGACTGATGTTAATCATAGCTGACACAAACTATTTGAGCTTGAATTGGTCAGCTATTGTTTTTAAGAGTGCTTCGTTAACTGTTTAGCTAAGTGTAGTGCTTGTTGGTTTTGACTACACCTTCAACGCTACGCTTTACTTACAACCAACGACTCATTGCTTACAATCAACTGTTATGCGCTCGCAACAAACTATTCTGCGCTCGCAACAAACAGCTGTTTACCGTGCAGTTTAAAGTCGTTAATCAGTTTCTGACCTTTAGGGTTAACCAGCCAATCACTGAATACTTTCGCTGCTTGGTAGTTAATGCTCGGGTAGCGTTCTGGATTAACAAGAATCACTTGGTAAGGGTTAAACAGGTTCTTGTCACCTTGGAAAAGGATTTTAAGATCCAATTTGTTTTGGTAAGCCAACCAAGTACCACGGTCTGTCATGGTGTAGCCTTGCATCTCTGACGCCATGTTCAGAGTAGGGCCCATGCCTTGACCAACACTGCGATAACCACCGAAGTTTGGTTCCATTTTAGTTTGTGCCCAAATACCCATCTCTTTCTTATGAGTACCAGAATCGTCACCACGAGAAACGAAGGTCACGTTATTGTTCGCGATTGCTTTGAACACATCAGTCACTGCTTTTTGAGATTCAATCTTCGCCGGATCGCTTTGAGGACCAACAATGACAAAGTCGTTGTACATCAGCTTGCGAGGTAGAACCCCGTAACCTTGTTCAACGAAATTCGCTTCAGCCTTTGGTGCGTGAGTCATCACTAGGTCTACATCGCCATTCTCACCCATACGAAGTGATTTACCTGTACCCGCCGCTAGAACATCAACTTTGATACCAGAATCTTTTTCGAACTCAGGTAATAAGTAGTCAAGTAGACCAGAGTGATAGGTACTTGTGGTTGTTGCCAATTTGATATGGATGGTGTCTTCCGCGCTGCTAGCCGTATAACTGACGATAGATAGAGCTGCAATAGTTAGGGGAATTGCTTTCATTATTATTATGTCCATTCTGTTATAAATGAATGACATGCCTTCAGTTTTAAAGGGCTCAAAAAAGGGCATGTGCATAAGACGCTAATTGTTGTAATTAGAAATCTACACCTTATAAGCAATCTTAATGCCAATAAATCATGCATCAGATCTCATTAAATTGCTGTTATTTCGGACAAAACTGCGTCATTTAGCCCTCTAAAATGAATCAAAACATGAGCTAGGACAAAATGTCGCACATTGTCCCTGTTGCACAAAAGGTTAATTGGTACACTCTGTCCCAACTTTCCCCACCGGCTAATCATTATGTCTTTACCTAGTTCATCTGCACCCAACCTCAACCCGAACACATTGACTCAATATCAAGCGTTTTCCGTCTTGGTTGTGGATGATGAAATGGGTATGCAGGCTATTTTAAAGAAAGCACTGGGTAAGTTCTTTGGCAAGGTATCGAGTGCGGGGTCGGTTGAAGAAGCCGAAATACTGCGTTCGAGCGAGCATTTTGATCTCATTGTTCTTGATATCAATCTGCCAGGTCGGTCTGGTATTGAGTGGGAAGAGGCGTTTAACGACAACGACAAACGTGCCGATGTGATTTTCATGACAGGTTATGCTGATTTAGAGATGACGATATCTGCGCTTAAGCTTGGTGCTTCAGATTTTATTCTTAAGCCATTCAACCTCGAACAGATGATACAAGCGGTTCTGCGTTGTATGGATAAGCGACTCGACCAAAGAATGCAGTACGCGTTGAAGCGTGATGTGAGTCGTCATATCAAGACTGAACTGATTGGCAATTCAGACAAGACCAAACAACTTAAATTGCTGATCAGTCAATTTGCACCGTCTCGAGCGTCCGTCTTGATAGAAGGTGAGTCGGGTACCGGCAAAGAGCTGGTTGCTCGTGGTGTACATGAAGCCAGTAAACGCACAGGTCCATTTGTGCCAATCAACTGTGGTGCGATTGCTCCAGAGCTTCTAGAAAGTGAACTGTTTGGACATACATCAGGCGCATTTACTGGTGCGAAGAAAAACCGTGAAGGTCTTTTCCGAGTCGCAAGTGGTGGCACCTTGTTCCTTGATGAAATTGGTGAAATGCCACTGCCAATGCAAGCTGCATTGTTACGCGTGTTAGAGCAAAGAACCATTCGTCCAGTCGGTAGCGAGAAGGAAATTTCCGTTGACGTACGAGTGGTGGCGGCGACCAACCGAAATCTTCAAGAAGAGGTCGATAAAGGGCACTTCCGCCGCGATCTGTTCTACCGACTCAATGTACTTAAGATTGATGTGGTGCCATTGAGAGAGCGCCCGTCAGACCTGATTGAACTTGTTCCATACTTTACTCGTCTTTTATCGAGCGAGCTTGGCATGCCAGTTCCAAATTGGGCACATGAAGACATCTTGGCGTTGAACGAATACGAATGGCCGGGAAATATTCGTGAACTTAAAAACTTAGTCGAACGATGCATTCTTTTAGACAAGCCACCAGCACACTATTGGCGCGAGATTAATGGTGATCCTGTTCCTGCTAGCATTTCAGTGACGGTGTCACATGGTGCGGAAATGCCAAACTTGAATAATGCAGACGCTGCCGAGGGTTATCCAAACACTTGGACACTCAAAGAAGTAGAAAAATCTCATATAGAACAGCTGGTTAGTTTTCATGATGGCAATAAATCGGCAGCTGCAAGAGATCTTGGCGTCGCACGTAAAACGCTAGAGCGTAAGTACAAAGATTGGAACACAGAAGGCTCTGAATATGCCGATTAGACGTCGTTGGTGGTCAAAGTGGGCGTTCCGATTCAAAACCATGGTTCGCTACCGATTATTATTCCTAACATCAGCTCCGATCATTCTGACCTTGTGCGCGCTTGTGGCTATCACACTGTATTGGTCAATACATTACACGTGGCAGGGCGCTCTGATTGATGTTGATGAACGCTTGGATGTTGCCGATAACAGTATTCACCTGATCCAAAATCAGCAAGCATACAACGTTCGTGCGTTCGCCGAGTCTTATAACTTTCGAACCAAACTCGCGAGTGATCTTTCACACGAAGAGCTAACTCGCTGGGTGTCTGAGAACAAATCTCGCTATGAGCTCGATTTTCTGCGCTGGCGCAGTGTCGAGAGCATGGAAAAGAAACTCGAATATCTAAACTTAACTCACAAGCCTTCATTTTTCAGTGTCTTAAGCCGTAATGAACTCAATTATCTCGATCGTGACCTCGCTAAAAAAGCGGAAGTTCCGATGCTCAACGGGCAAGAGGTCGAGACTCGCGGATTGGTAAGCCGAACCGTTGTATCCATCAAAGATGAACATGATCATGTGATTGGTTTTCTGGATGGTGGGATCTTACTGAATAACAGTACTCAACTTGTTGACCAAATCAGTAACCTTATCTATCCACAACGAGAAGGTTTTAATCGTCATATAGGAACGGTCACGGTTTTCCTTGATGATCTTCGTGTTAGCACCAACGTGCCTTTGAGCAGTGAAGACAGTGTAGGGCGCGCCATTGGTACACGTGTTTCTCACGAGGTTCACTCGAAAGTCTTGAATGAAGGTAAAGAGTGGCTAGATCGAGCGTATGTTTACGATGCTTGGTACATCACAGCTTACCAACCAATCCATGACCAGTTTAATAATGTGATTGGTATGCTTTACACCGGTTATTTGATTTGGCCGTTGATAGAAACCTACTTGACCAACCTTGGCGAAATTAGCATTACCATTGTGTTGCTGTTGTTGGCATCCGGTTTGATCGTTCACCGTGGCGCGCGTGATCTTTTCAATCCAATTGAACGCATTCATAAGGTCGTTAAACTAGTCCAGATGGGGCAAGACAAGCGAATTGGTACGCTAGGTTTGGATGATCAACACGAACTGACACTGCTCGCTAAACAGTTCGATAAGATGTTGGATCTACTGCACGAGCGTAATCAAGAGATTCAACAAGCGGCGTCTGAACTTGAGTGCAAAGTGCATTCTCGTACCGCGAGTTTGAAAGAGAAAACCGAAGAACTTGAACTGCACATCAAACTGCTCAATCAAGCCAGAGATAAGCTGGTGGTCAATGAAAAGCTGGCCGCGTTAGGTGAATTAACGGCGGGTATTGCTCATGAGATCAATAACCCAACCGCCGTGATTCTTGGCAACGTTGAATTGATGAAGTTTGAACTGGGCGATGAAGTGAGTCGTGTAGACGAAGAAGTCCACGCGATCATGGAGCAAATTGACCGAATTCGAAATATCACACGAAGCCTGCTTCAATACAGCCGTCACGGCGGCGTACAAGACGAAATTACGTGGCAACATATCAATCCAATTGTCGATGAAAGTATTACGCTCGTAAAAACAGGCGCGAAGAAGAAAGGCATTGTGTACGTATCACAGCTGAACGCTAAAACTTCAGTCGAAGTGAACCGAAACCAATTACTGCAGATTCTGGTTAACCTACAAATGAACGCTATTCATGCAATGGACGGTCAGGGCACGTTAACCATTTCGAGTGAAGACTGGGTTGAAAATGGTGTGTCTCATGGCGCTATCGTTCATGTTCAAGATGAAGGCTGCGGTATTAAGGAAGAACAACTGAAACGTATCTTCTCGCCTTTCTATACCACCAAACGAGATGGCACGGGCTTAGGGTTGTCAGTATCTCAGAGTATCTTGAGCCAAACTGGCGGCGAGATCCGAGTTGAATCTGAGGTAGGTAAGGGAAGTTGCTTTAGTATCTATCTTCAACAGAAAGCGACACCTCAATTGCTTGTATCAAACCTATAAGTTCTAAGAACTCATTCACTGATATTATCATCTGATAATATTTCTAACGCGCTTGGGCTATTACACGAACGTTTTAGCCCAAGCACGAAAATTCTGCACTACTAATCTATCGCAAACCAAATCTCAACCTCTTTCGGTTTGACGAGCACCTCTTTTTGGTTATGTAACAAAGTGCATATCATCTGAACTGTACGAAATTTTGATACCTTGACCGAAAATACATAATCAAAACAAATAATAAAGTCAGTCAGCTATGAAATTAAGTAACGCGAATAACTTAGTCAGAGATCTGCAATCAGGCGTGACTGAAATAAGCCAAGTCGTTGGTGTGATTCGTGATGTATCAGAACAAACGAACTTGTTAGCGCTCAACGCAGCAATAGAAGCGGCACGTGCAGGAGAGCAAGGCAGAGGATTCGCAGTGGTTGCTGATGAAGTTCGAAATCTTGCTAGCCGCACTCAAAATTCAACTAACGAAGTGCAATCCACGATTGAGAAACTGACTCAACAAGCAGAAGGGACCTTTAAGGCAATGCAAAGCAGTAACGAGAAGGTTGATCACAGTGTTGTCGCGTCTAACGAAACCCGTCAACAACTCGATGTGATTGTGAATGAACTGCATAACGCCAATGACATGGTGGCACAAATTGCCGCAGCCTCGGAGCAGCAAAGCACGGTAGCCACTGAAATGAGTGAAAGTGTTACTGGGATTCATCTCGCTGCAAATGAGGTACTCCAAGCCTCACAATCGCTCGCAGAAGACAGTCAGAAAATGGCGAACACTACAGAACACCTTACTGAGCAATTGAAATACTTTAAGGTTTAGCATCAATAGGACTATTAGCTTAAAGATAAAAAGCTCATAAAAAACACCTCCGCACTTGCGATAAGTTCGGAGGTGTTTTTATTTATGGCTAGTCATTTGCTATAAGCAACAAACGTCTAAAGCATCAAGCCTAATGCGCCGCTACTGAAATTTTCGGTGGGTTGATGTTGTGCTTCTTAAACTCTTTCATCACACGCAAAGTAATGTCGGTTTCAAACAGCTTCTCATACGCAGTATCCACAACGTAAGCCTTACAAGTTAGCTGTATTGCTAGGTAGTTATCGGTAATCGTCTGTTTAACCAAAACCGTTACAGGTTTCGGCAAGTGGATATAACGACTTGAAGACGCCGCTTCTTGAATCAGATCGCGGGCTAGGGTGATGTCTTCATCCATACCAACGTAAAACGGAATCACCACCTGCATGTCCAACGCACCGTAGTTACCACTGGTGGTCACTTCATTTAAGAACTTGTTGTTCGGAATGGTAATGATGTCATCGTTCAGGGTTCTCATTCGCACTGAACGCAAACCAATGGTAATGATATCACCGTAGTTGCCTTCGAACGTGACGCGGTCACCAACTTGAAAGGGCCTATCAATCATTACCGTGATGCCCGCGATGAATGAAGCTGCCAAATCTTTAAGCGCAAAGCCGACTGACACGGCGAGGGTACCACCAATCAAAGCCAGTATTTGGTCGTTGATTCTAAAGCTCATCATGAACACGATAAGACCTGTGCTCACATAGATAAAGAACTGAGTAAACGACTGCAGTTTCTGTAGCAGCATTCGGTATTGCACGAATTGGCTACCAAAACTGGTCACCATCGAGTTGATAAACTTAAGCAGTAACCACATCGCAGCAATAACGATCATGGAGAAGAACACGCCGCTCCATCGCACTAGACTCGCTATCTTTGAGATGTTTTCTACATTGGCTAACTCTTCCGTCGCAAAGATCGGGAAACTGACAGCACTTGCCAAGCCAACAAATAGTAGGATAAATAACTTCTTCATTTTACTTCACCAGTAGATGTTGACGGTCGAGAACGTTAGTAATGTGGCGGAACCAGTGCTCGGAAATTCGAGCCTTTTCTTCATGCCAACCAATATAACCACGGCTTTCAAAGTAACGCAGAATGCCGGTTATCTCAGCCGTGCTTAGCTGCGTACAATCAGACAAGACTTCCGGAGACGCGATTTCCAACTGCACGATAGAACGAAGCACAGCCAGCATAGGTTTTGGCATGTTTTCTAGTTCTTGTGCTTCTGGTACATGGAACAAGCGCACCACGGCTTGATCGGTATCTTTGTTTCGATTCAATGAGAGTCGGAAGAAGCGCAACGCAACGGTAGGGTTACCATCAGAGTAATGCCACAAGATTCGGTAGAAGCCTTGGCGTGCGCGATCTTCCTCGCTCATGTCATCTTGGTCCCACTGTTTAGGCACCACCAAACCATCAAACGATAACGGCTTCTCAAGCTCCGTATTAATACGGCTATTTAGAAGCTCACCGACTTGTTTCTCTGTCCAACGCGGAAGGAAACACACCAAGTCAAACAGCAAACGTTCGCCACGCGCTCGATCGACAAACCGCCAGCTTGATTTGGCGATCGATATCACGACACGGTGGTTCTTTTTAGAACGACGCAGTAGATTGGTTAAACGTATCAGATCAGACAAGCCGCCAACCATTGGCTTAACTAGACGTTGTGCATTATCGATCGCAATCAAGTACGTGGTCTTGCTTTTACGAAGGTGAGCCAAGATCTGAATCTCAGTCGCTTTCTCTTCCAAGCCGATGCTCACCGCTAGATGCGCTAACAGCTCTTGATAACCAGCGTAAGGGCAACTTACGTAGACAGGTTCAGCGTTAGAGACTTTGTGCAGCAGGGTATAAAGCAGCGTTGTTGCGCCCACACCACGTTCACCTGAAACAATACAGATAGCAGGGCTGTCTGACATCAAGTAGCGAGACAGTTGCTTAACCTCATCACCGGCGTAATCAATCAGCGTGCTGTCGATATTACCCGGAAGAATGTATTCATAGGTTTGATCGCCTTTGATTCGAACCAAGTTTTGCTGATTCTTGTCAAGGTCAGACTGCTTAGCCACTTCAATTCTAAACAGGTACGCCAAAGCTTGGCTAAACAGTGTGTAATTAGACAGTAAGGCCATGATGCGGTGTTGGAAGTTGTAAACACTCAACCATACGATGCCAATGGCCGTCGCCAATATATTAAGTAAGAAGGTATCCTTGCGGTTTGCTGCCCAGTTCACCCATACCGGACGATCAGAGATGTGTTGCAGCGTATCGAAGACTTTCGCACGCCATAATCTAAGCACTGAAATGGTAACCAGTACAAACCAGAAAAATAGGGCGCTGAAGATCCAGCTATAGATAGTGCCTTTGCCTAGCGTGATACTCGATATTTGCAAAGTCACACCCGCAACAATGAAGCTCCAAACATAACGGCGAATGGTCGATAGGCGCAGCGCAATCACTTCTTGATTGGATGTGCGGCCCAAACGATACGCAAATTCCAAAATAAAGCTGATAGCAATCGAACCACCTAGAATCCACCAAGTGAAGATCTCAAGGAAAATCAGGTGTTGCAGGCTAGGGATGCTGGAGAGCACTCTTAGAGAAAGCGTAATCGCAATTAACCAAGCAATCGCACGATCAGCGCGGCTGATGTACCAGATCACACGTACTAAAAATGGAGGGTTCGTTTTCGCTTCAAGAAAATTAATTCTGAACAACTCAATCAAACGAGTGCTATTGGCAAGCCACCACGCTAAACCAAAATAGATAAACAACACTTTTAACGATGCACCAATCACAGGCACTGGCGAAATAAAGATGTCTTTAACGAGCGCTTTAAAGCTACGAATTTGGAAGTAAACAAGATACTCAATGTTGAGCTTGGTTAATTCCCACTCTTGCTTAAATTGAGTTACACCGTAGGGGCCAAAACCCGTTAGGCGCTCTTTATTAGCGGAATTCGTCTGCTCTAACAGGTGTTGCTTGCTCACATTCAAGCTATTCAAAGTGACGTAACTGGTTTGAACGGCAAACCATTGATCGGCGTCGTTGTTCGCTCTGTAGGCTTTTATCTGTTGCTCGAAGGTTTTGATTTCCTGCTTTTGAACTTGTAGCACTTCAGCGAGCAATATATTGACTTGGCGTCTGTCCGACGGTTCCATAAAGAGGGGGTCGGGTAACGAATCAATTCGATCATCGAGATCAACAGCAGAATCGGATACCTGCGGCTGAGATTGTAAGTCATATTCCAAGTTGGCATGACTAGGCCAAGAGAGAATGGCCAAAGTGAGGATTAAGAAGCGCGATAGTGAACGCATAAAAGTCTCTTAGAATTATGAGGTTAGGATTACTATAGTTAGATAATCTGACTTTGTGAAATCCAACCCCGTGTCGGGGGTGAGTACTTTATTCCTGTTTCGAGCGATTTTGTCATGAAATTGTCAGGGATTAGGCTAGTATTTGAGCATCTTTATTATGTCTTCTGTTGCGTTGATCGGGTTGGCTTTTACTGTGACCAATCAGCATACGATATATTCAATGGTTGGCATGATTTGGGACGTTATATACCGCCCATTATGGTGCGCTGTTCGATATTTTGTTTTTCCTTAAAATCGACGGTTTTACGGCGATAAATAGAAAACCAAAAATGTGAGTCAGTTCAAACTATGATTTGGCTAGGTTATCACTCACTTAATGGCCAGTAATTGCAATCAATACTTGCAGTTAAAGCCCTGAACAAGTAACGTTGCGGCGTTTTTCACATTAAAAAGGTAATGGCATTGATCTCCACAGCAAATATCACCCAACAATTCGGCGCTAAGCCACTTTTCGAAAATATTTCAGTTAAGTTCGGCGAAGGCAACCGCTACGGTTTAATCGGCGCGAATGGCTGTGGTAAATCGACGTTCATGAAGATCCTATCTGGTGAACTTGAGCCAAGTGCTGGTAACGTAAGCTACGATCCAAACGAGCGCGTTGCTAAGCTAAAC
This sequence comes from Vibrio sp. 10N.222.54.A3, assembly GCF_041474095.1. Classification (NCBI taxonomy): domain Bacteria; kingdom Pseudomonadati; phylum Pseudomonadota; class Gammaproteobacteria; order Vibrionales; family Vibrionaceae; genus Vibrio; species Vibrio sp. 10N.222.54.A3. Next base: position 98,496 of record NZ_JBFRTN010000017.1, on the reverse strand, counting down.
CAAGACCAGTTTGCTTACGAAGAATTCACGGTAATCGACACGGTTATCATGGGTCACAAAGAGCTTTGGGCTATTAAGCAAGAGCGTGACCGCATTTACTCTTTGCCAGAAATGAGCGAAGAAGACGGCATGAAAGTGGCTGACCTTGAAGTTCAGTTCGCTGAAATGGACGGTTACATGGCAGAAGCTAAAGCTGGTGAGCTTCTTCTAGCGGTAGGTATTGAAGAATCAATGCACTTCGGTCTGATGAGCGAAGTAGCACCGGGTTGGAAACTTCGTGTTCTATTGTCTCAAGTACTGTTTGCAGACCCGCATATCATGCTTCTTGACGAACCAACGAACAACCTGGACATGGACACCATCAAGTGGTTGGAAGACACGCTAAACCAACGTAACTGCACAATGATCATCATTTCGCACGACCGTCACTTCCTAAACTCTGTTTGTACACACATGGCTGACCTTGATTACGGCGAACTTCGTCTATTCCCAGGTAACTACGATGAGTACATGACGGCTGCGACTCAAGCTCGTGAGCGTCTACTGTCTGACAACGCTAAGAAGAAAGCACAAATTGCTGAACTTCAAACGTTCGTATCTCGTTTCTCTGCTAACGCATCTAAAGCGAAGCAAGCAACGTCACGTGCTAAGCAGATCGATAAGATCCAACTAGACGAAGTTAAAGCGTCTAGCCGTCAAAACCCATTCATCCGTTTCGAACAGTCTAAAGAGCTATTCCGTAACGCACTTGTGGTTGAAAACCTATCTCAAGGTTTTGAAGAAGACCTATACAACAAGTTCGACGGTATTTTCGAAGTAGGTGAGCGTGTTGCTATCATCGGTGAGAACGGTGTGGGTAAAACAACACTACTTAACACACTAGCTGGCGCTCTTGAGCCTCGCACAGGTGAGTACAAGTGGTCTGAAAACTCAAACATCGGTTACTACGCTCAAGATCACGCACACGATTTCGAGACAGACATGAACTTGTTTGATTGGATGAGCCAATGGCGCCAAGAAGGCGAAGACGAGCAAGTTGTTCGTGGCTTCCTAGGTCGTATGCTATTTGGTCAAGACGACATTAAGAAATCTGTAAAGGTTATCTCTGGTGGTGAGCAAGGTCGTATGCTTCTTGGTAAGATCATGATGCATAAACCAAACATCCTGCTAATGGATGAGCCAACAAACCACATGGATATGGAATCTATCGAAGCGCTTAACTTGGCTCTTGAGAACTACAAAGGCACATTGTTCTTCGTATCTCACGACCGTGTATTCGTAGACTCGCTTGCAACTCGTATCCTTGAAATCAAAGATGGCAAGATCAACGATTTCCGCGGTACTTACGCTGAGTTCTTGAAAGCACGCGGCTAAGCTTTAAGTTAGCCTTAGTTTTCAACTCTATGCGTTGGAAATTAAGCTATAAATTGAAAATTAAAAACGCCGTCATACTAAAAAGCATGACGGCGTTTTTGTATCTAGCTAAGTTTCTATGTATTTATCCTTGATGGGTCACTAACTATTTACATCAGAACTTTACAATTAGAAGCGGTTAGTGAATCACCAATCAAACCTACGCTTTTTTCCGACTGCTGATTATTCACCTTTCACATCAAAGTCAATCTTGTCTGCACCCGTGAACACTTGGAAGCGTAAACCTTTAGCGCGAGCAATCGTAGTGATGCCGAACTTCTGCGCTAAATCTAAGCCCATTTGTGTAACGCCAGAGCGTGACAGTAGAACAGGGATTCCCATCTGCGCTACCTTAATCACCATTTCAGAGGTTAGGCGGCCTGTGGTGTAGAAGATCTTATCTCCGCCATCTTCTTTGTTAAGCCACATCTCACCCGCTAGGGTATCAACCGCATTGTGACGGCCTACATCTTCCACAAACGACAACACCTGATCGTCTTTGCAAACAGCACAGCCATGAACCGCACCCGCTTTCTTGTAGGTGTCGTTATAATGAGTCAGCGCTTCTAGAGCCGTATAGATTTCAGATTGCTTAATCTTGGTTTGAGGCACTTGGTAATCTTCCAATTGCTTCATCACGTTGCCATACATGGTACCTTGGCCACAGCCAGAGGTAACTGTCTTCTTCTTAAGCGCTTGCTCAAGTTGGCTCGTATCTTCTTTGGTGATAACCGCTGCTGAGCTGGTTTCCCAGTCGATGATGATTGATTCAACGGCTTCTGGATCAGAAAGGAAGCTTTGGTTTTTCAAATAACCCAAGACTAATGCTTCCGGGCGTGAACCCAATGTCATTAGAGTTACGATCTCTTTCCAGTTCAACATAACGGTAAGAGGGCGCTCGCACGCAATTTGTTTCGTTAGCTTTTCGCCATATTCATCAAACACTTCAACTTCGATGGTCTGAAGTGGGTTTTCACTGGTTTTTATTATGTTTGGTTTTACCACAGTCACGTCCTACTTAATGAGATAGCGATTATAAGGGAGAAGAAGTTAGGCAAGAGTCATCATACGACTCTTTAGAATACATGCGTTCTCTGTCACTTAGTCAGTCTTAGCTTTAACTCAAGCATTTAGCAATTCTCATTCCAAAATAGCGGCTATTCGAGAAAACATGAAGCATTCGATTAAAATAGCGCAAAATATGAGAGTTCACCGAGACTAACTGTCTCAAACCAGCGCGATCGACTAACGTTATAGGGGTAACTTTACGACAAACGCACTAAAGACGGAGCAGGACTTAAAATGTATTGGCGTGTTTATTGCTTTGTAGAGGGTATATGATTATGCGAAGTACAAAATGTCCTACGTACGATCAGAATAAAGAAAATCAATTGGGTGCAGTATGTCTGAGATAAAAGAATTCCAAGAACACTACGAAAAAACAGAATCAGCTTGGCCAATAGGTGTCCAAAGAATAGAGAAAGAGATCAAAACTGGCATTTGGGTAACAACTCAATGGGAACTCATCGGTTTTGAATTATCACCTGAACATGAAACCCCAGACGTATGTTTGCTTCAGTTACACAAAGACGAACGTACCGACTACCGCTTCAATCTAAGCTCTCAGCAACCTAAGCTATTCTTAGTTATGGATAATGTTGACTCCGGTAAACCTATTATTCAATTACTGACAGCATCACAAACAGTCGCAGGCCAATACATGGACGGAGATAACCAAGTATTGTCATACGACATGCCTTTACCTGTACAAGCGTGGATGGAAGCCTTTATCGGTCGTCATGGTGAATTATTAGAAGCAAGACGTAAGAAACGTAAAGGCGCGGGTCGATCAAATGGCAACTAACTTTTTTAGCCGTTGGTCTCAACGAAAGCTTGATGAATCAACCGACCAACCTTTAGAAGCGCAACAAACGCTTGAGGAAACTGAGCTTACTTCCACTGAGGCTTCGTCTGCTGCTTCATCTATAGACGCAGAAACATCGGAGTCACTAGAACGTGGAACTTTGGAAAAAGAGTCTCCAGAACACGCTGTCGATTCTCAAACTATTGACTCTCAGGAGATAGCATCAGAAACGACTGAAGACTTGTCTGTTGCTCAATTATTGGTGTCAGAAGCTTCAGAAAGCGTAAAAAAAGCGGCATTGCGTAAATTATTCCTCTCAGAAGAATTCAACGTTCGTGATGGTTTAGATGATTACGACGACGATTACAGTAATTTGAAGTCTCTTTCTGAAGGGGTTGCGGAAACCTTGCGTGATTGGGTTAAAGACAAAACGGAAGAAGAAACTGCGCCAGAAGAAGAGCAAATCATTGATAATAAAGACGAAGGTGAAGTTTTAGAAAATTCTGAAAGCGATCTTGAGGTATCTGATAATAAACTTGAAACGTCAGAAAGTGCCGAAATAACCGAACAAGAAAAAGAACTGTATAAAAAAACAGTATCGGATAATAACGCTACAATGTCAGACGAAGCAGACCTGAAAGAGGTGGGACAAAATATACCACACAAAGAATAGGTACATTTTGACTAAACACTCAATGAACCGCTTGCGACAAAATGTCCCAAGCGGTTTTTTTATACGCACAATAAACGTTATATAGGATTAAATCACTGAAATATAAGGCATATTAAATTGGCATGGCATTTGCAAAATAACGTTCATTATCAACTTTTTTGTAGATAGATGAGTTCACGGTCTGACGAACGACACACTGGCTAAAGGGTTAGTTGTTAACGGATTACTCAGCAAGTTCTCTCTCGCTTACTACAATAAAGGTTGAACAGATTATCCATGTCCAAAGATGGAACTGAGCAATGCTTAAACAATTATTAGAACAAGCAAATTCAAATAACGCTAAAGCAAGACTGTATGCATTTGAAAATACAGTTGAGTTAACAAATCTGATTCCACCTACTGTTAGCTACGAAAGCGGCGGTAATACACTTGTTATTGGTCCAACTGCGATCATTGAAAGTGCTGCGGCGCAATTACCTCAGTTAACAAGCCTAACACTGCTTTCGACAGATGGTGTGAAGGCAACGAATACTGAGTCAGAGCTTTACTACGCAAATGCTGTTCAGGTTTCAGGGTTCCTTGGTACGTTCGAAGTTCTAATCGAAAACAAAGGCCGAACCAATAACCTTGCAAAAGTAGCAATCAATCATGACTGTTTTGATGTGGTTTTGGACTTATGTCTGAATAGCTGCATGACTGAAGAAGTGCCTGTTCCTGGTTATTACCCAGTAGGTCGTGGTTATCCAAAACTGGCTGAAGCGTTAGAAGAAATTCCTACGTTAATGGGCACGTTTGATAAGCCTAAGTTCTTCCGTTTGGACACAGACCTATGTGCACACAGTTCTCGTGGTGTTAAAGGTTGTGAGCGTTGTGTTGATGCTTGTCCTGCTGGCGCACTTTCAAGTGAAGGCTCAGATAAGACGGGTCATAAGATCGAGATTAACCCTTACCTATGTCAAGGCGTGGGTACTTGTGCAACGAGCTGTCCGACAGAAGCTATCTCTTACGCTTTGCCTAACCCTGACGATACTCAAAAATTCATTGAACGTACGCTAGCTAACTATGAGCAAGCGGGCGGTCTGGATCCAATCATACTTATCTGTAGCTCTCGTCATGAGACTTACAATGTGATGGCGCTAAAAGCACTGCCAGATAACGTAATTCCAATCGTAGTTGAAGAACTGCCTTCTATTGGTATCGATACTTGGTTTGCAGCGCTAGTGAATGGCGCAACTCAAGTTCTGTTTGCTGCTTCTCGTTTTATGCCAGAAACCATCATTCGTGTTCTGAATAACGAAGTAGGGATCGCTCAAGAGTTACTAGACCAAATCGGTGTTCCAAAAGAAACCATCGATATCCTGTATTTAGAATCTCTACGTGAAGGTCCTCCAACACTTTGCGTTGATTCATTCGATCTTGCACTTGGTGATCTTCAAGGCAATAAACGTCAACGCCTGTTCACAGCACTTGATGCTATGTCTTCATCTCGAATTCCTGTTGAAAACATTGTTGAGCTTCCTTCGAATGCGCCATATGGCACGGTTTCATGTGAAAGCAAAGATTGTACTTTGTGTATGAGTTGTGTGGCGGTTTGTCCTACACGTGCTCTTCATACCGATGGCGCGTCTCCATCACTTAAGTTTGTAGAACAAGACTGTATTCAATGTGGTCTGTGTGAAAAAGCGTGTCCTGAAAATGTTCTGACTCTAACGCCTCGTATGAACTGGGTGAAAGAAGAACGTCAAAAGGCTGTTGTGATTCATGAAGAGAAAGCAGCGGAATGTATTCGTTGTCATAAGCCATTCGCACCGCAGTCTATGATTGACATGTTACAAAATAAGTTACGCGGTCACTCTCATTTTTCAGACGAATCAGCAATCAACCGTATTGCGATGTGTGAAGACTGCCGTGTGATAGATATGTTTGATTCGATGGCTCAAGACCCATTGAAACAACTGAAATACTAGGAGTTGGCATTGGAAACGAATTTAGATCAAGAACAGACACTAAGAACTGAAATCTATTTGGTTCTTTCTGCTTTGTTTCGTAGCGCACCTTCTGAAGAGGTGATTGATTTCCTAAAGACGCTAGACATTGAAGCGTCTGAGAGCGCAATGCAAAAAGCTTGGATTGCCATTCAACAAGCGGCAACGGAATCAAATCGCGAAGCATTAGAAGACGAATATCAAGACCTGTTCATTGGCATTGGCCGTGGAGAGATTGTTCCATTTGGTTCTTGGCATAGAACTGGCGCCATGATGGAAAAACCATTGGCAGAGATTCGTCATGACTTAGAGCTTTTAGGCATTGAGCGTGACGATCAAGTGAAAGAGCCGGAAGATCATATCGCAGCACTGTGTGAAGTGATGGCGATGCTAACGGCTGAAGAAGAAGCACTGCAACAGGCGGTATTCAATAAGCACCTTGGCCCTTGGTTTAACTCTTTCACGCGTCAGCTTGAAGGGGCAGAAAGCGCGAACTTCTACAAATCGGCCGCTCAACTGTGTGAAGCATTCTTAACGTTAGAACAAGTGCGTTTTAGCGTGAATACAAAAAGCAGTAAGCACAAATTAAAGATTGATGTGAAAAACGTCACTGATTACGAGTAATCGAGCAGTACGCGATTATATCGATAGAGGGGCATTAAGCCTCCAAAAAAAGATCTACCGTAAGGTAAGGAAGCAATGATGAAAGATAATAAAGATATAAATACAAGCCGTAGGGATCTACTCAAAGGCTTGACGACTGCAGCCGTTGCTGGTGCCGTTGTCGCTGGTACAACTAAAGTGGCAACCGCTTCAGAAACTGTTGAAATTTCGAAAGAAGACGTGAAGAAGACAGGGTATCGTGAGACGCAACACATTCGCGATTACTACGACACACTTTAGGAGATAACGGATGAAACTTGTCAAACGCTCCGATAGTGTGAGCAAAGAAACCAATCAGCTAGGTGTGTCTCGACGTGCCTTCATGAAAAACACTTCATTAGCTGCTGGTGGCGCAGTGGTAGGCGCAAGTCTATTTGCACCAGGTATGATGAAGAAAGCACAGGCTAAATCAGTCGATCCAGAAGCGAAAACAGAAGTGAAACGTACTATCTGTTCTCACTGTTCTGTGGGTTGTGGTATCTACGCTGAAGTTCAAAATGGCGTATGGACAGGTCAAGAGCCTGCATTCGATCACCCATTCAACGCTGGTGGACACTGTGCGAAAGGTGCAGCACTTCGTGAGCACGGCCACGGTGAACGTCGTCTTAAGTACCCAATGAAATTGGAAGGCGGTAAGTGGAAGAAGCTTTCTTGGGAACAAGCGATTGAAGAGATCGGTAACAAAGCGCTAGAACTTCGTAAAGAGTCAGGCCCTGATTCGGTTTACTTCCTAGGTAGTGCGAAACACAGTAACGAACAAGCTTACGCATTCCGTAAGATGGCGTCGCTTTGGGGTACCAACAACGTTGACCACCAAGCGCGTATTTGTCACTCAACCACAGTAGCCGGTGTTGCAAACACTTGGGGTTACGGTGCAATGACAAACTCGTTCAATGACATGCACAACTGTAAGTCGATGCTGTTCATTGGTTCGAACCCTGCAGAAGCTCACCCAGTAGCGATGCAACACATCTTAATCGCGAAAGAGAAGAACAATTGTAAGATCGTTGTTGCGGATCCTCGTCGTACGCGTACTGCTGCGAAATCTGATCACTATGTATCACTTCGCCCAGGCTCTGACGTTGCGTTTATTTGGGGTGTGCTATGGCATGTCTTTGCTAACAAATGGGAAGACCAAGAATTCATCCGCCAACGTGTATTCGGCATGGACGAGATCCGTGAAGAAGTCGCGAAGTGGAGCCCAGCTGAAGTTGAACGTGTAACAGGCGTAAGCGAAGAAGACGTTTACCAAACAGCTAAACTGCTTTCTGAAAACCGTCCAGGTTGTATCGTTTGGTGTATGGGTGGTACTCAGCACACGACAGGTAACAACAACACACGAGCTTACTGTGTACTTGAGCTTGCGCTAGGTAACATCGGTAAATCAGGCGGCGGTGCAAACATTTTCCGTGGTCACGATAACGTACAAGGCGCAACTGACCTTGGCGTACTGTCAGACACGCTTCCAGGTTACTACGGCTTGTCTGAAGGTTCTTGGCGCCACTGGTCGAAAGTTTGGGACGTAGACTTTGACTGGATTAAAGGTCGTTTCGACGACAACGCATACGGCGGTCAAAAACCAATGAACAGTGCAGGTATTCCTGTCTCTCGTTGGGTTGATGGCGTACTTGAAGACAAAGACAAGATTCGTCAGCGCGAAAACATCCGTGCCATGTTCTACTGGGGTCACGCGGTGAACTCTCAGACTCGTGGTCCAGAGATGAAGAAGGCGATGCAGAAGCTGGATATGATGGTTATCGTTGACCCATACCCAACAGTTGCAGCAGTAATGAACGATCGTACTGACGGCGTTTACTTGCTTCCAGCGACTACTCAGTTTGAAACCTACGGCAGTGTAACGGCATCAAACCGTTCTCTACAGTGGCGTGACAAGGTTGTTGATCCTCTGTTCGAATCTAAGCCTGACCACGAAATCATGTACCTTCTTTCTAAGAAGCTTGGTTTCTCTGAGCAGCTGTTCAAAAACATCCGTGTTGAGAACAACCAACCATTGATTGAAGACATCACACGTGAATTCAACAAAGGTATGTGGACGATCGGTTACACAGGTCAAAGCCCAGAACGTTTGAAAGAGCACCAACAAAACTGGCACACGTTCCACAAAACCACGCTTGCTGCAGAAGGCGGTCCAGCGAATGGCGAGACTTACGGTCTTCCTTGGCCATGTTGGGGCAACCCAGAGATGAAACACCCAGGTACACATATCCTTTACGATACGTCTAAACCTGTCGCTGAAGGTGGTGGTAACTTCCGTACTCGTTTCGGTGTCGAGTTTGAAGGTCAAAGCCTATTGGCTGAAGACAGCTACTCAAAAGGCAGCGAAATCAAAGATGGCTACCCAGAGTTCAGTGACAAACTACTGAAACAACTGGGGTGGTGGGATGACCTAACAGCAGAAGAGAAAGCCTCTGCTGAAGGTAAAAACTGGAAGACTGACGTTTCTGGCGGCATTCAACGCGTGGCTATCAAACACGGTTGTATTCCTTTTGGTAACGCGAAAGCGCGTGCGATTGTTTGGACATTCCCAGACCGTGTACCACTGCACCGTGAGCCACTTTACACGCCACGTCGCGACCTAGTTGCTGATTACCCAACGTGGGACGACAAAGAAGCTATCTTCCGTGTTCCTACGCTTTACAAGTCGATTCAAGAGCAAGACAAGTCTGGTGAATACCCGATTATTCTTACTTCTGGTCGTCTGGTTGAGTACGAAGGTGGTGGTGAAGAGACTCGTTCTAACCCTTGGCTAGCAGAGCTTCAACAAGAGATGTTTGTTGAAGTGAACCCGAAAGACGCAAACGACATTGGCTTTAAAGATGGCGATGACGTTTGGGTTGAAGGTGCTGAGAAGGGCCGAATTAAGGTGAAAGCGATGGTAACTCGTCGTGTGAAACCGGGTCTGGCGTTCATCCCATTCCACTTCGGTGGTAAGTTCCAAGGCGAAGATTTGCGTTCTAAGTATCCAGAAGGCACTGATCCTTACGTTATTGGTGAAGCTGCTAACACAGCAACCACATATGGTTACGACCCTGTCACGTTGATGCAGGAAACGAAAGTAACCCTTTGTAATATTCGTAAAGCGTAAGGAGTCTTAAAATGGCTAGAATGAAATTTCTTTGTGACACCAAGCGTTGTATCGAATGTAACGGTTGTGTCACTGCATGTAAGAATGAAAATGATGATGCTCTGGAATGGGGTATTCAACGTCGTCGCGTTGTAACACTGAACGATGGCGAACCAGGTGAAAACTCAATCTCAGTAGCGTGTATGCACTGTACTGATGCGCCATGTATGGCCGTTTGTCCTGCAGACTGTTTTGAACATACAGAAGACGGCATCGTACTTCACAATAAAGATCTGTGTATCGGTTGTGGTTACTGCTTGTTTGCTTGTCCGTTTGGCGCACCTCAATTCCCTAAACAGGAAGCGTTTGGTGAGCGCGGTAAGATGGACAAGTGTACCTTCTGTGCTGGCGGCCCAGAAACAGAGCCAGGTTCTGTTGAAGAGCGTCAAAAATACGGTGCGAACCGTATCGCTGAAGGCAAACTGCCAATGTGTGCTTCGCTTTGTTCAACTAAGGCACTGCTAGCGGGTGACGCGGAGAAAGTTTCTGATGTTTTCCGTCAGCGTGTTGTTGAGCGTGGTGCGAAAGGTGCAGGTTGGACAGACGGCAATGACCTTTCTTACGATGCGACTAAGAGCTAAGTAGGAGAGACATATGCTTACAATGTTTAAGCGTCTCTTCCTTGTTGTGCTGCCAATGTTGGCAGCACTAACAATGCTTTCTCCTATGAGTCATGCATCTGAGACGAACTCATCACAAACTCAATCGAGCTCTGCTCAACGAGAAATCACACAACTTGCTGGCGCTGATTTTTGGCGACAAGTAAGAAACGGTGAAGAAGGTTACACCACATCTCAATCTGCTGAGCACGGTGTGTTGATCAGTACTCCGGGTCAAACGTGGTACATATTGAAAGAGAAGTGGATGTCACCAGCCGGTGCCGTCGCTATCTTTGGCAGTATTGCTTTCGTGACTTTGATGTACGTTGTGATTGGCCCGCTAATGCTAAGCGCGCCAAGAACGGGTCGTAAGATAAAACGTTGGTCGCGACTAGATCGTGCCTTGCACTGGAGTATGGCGTTTACCTTCTTAACACTGGCGTTCAGTGGTTTGATGTTGGTTTACGGTAAGCACTTCTTGAAACCTTATATCCCAACGGATCTATGGGGCTTCATCGTTCTACTGGCTAAGCAATACCATAACTACATCGGCCCAATTTTCTATGTGCTGTTGATGGCTGTTCTTATCAAGTGGTGGCGTAAGTCTATCTTCAAGATGGTCGATATCCAGTGGTTCATGAAACTAGGTGGTATGGTCGGGAAACATAAAGGTTCTCATCCATCTGCAGAGTTTTCGAACGCGGGTGAGAAAGCGCTGTTCTGGCTATTGATTGTAATGGGTAGTGTGGCTGCGATCAGTGGCTTGGTTTTAGACTTCCCAATCTTCGGTCAAACACGTCGTGATATGGAGCTTTCAAACCTAGTCCACATGTTGGCTGCTTTGATCCTTATCTGTGGCTTTGTGTTCCACATCTACATCGGCTTGTTCGGTATGGAAGGGGCACTAGAAGGCATGGTAACAGGCGAAGTTGATGAAACTTGGGCTAAAGAGCACCATGATCTTTGGTACAAAGAAGTGATGGAACAAGAGAAAAACGGCGTTGAACAAAGCGCTAACGCAGCAACAGAGAAAACGGAAGGGGTGAATAAGAATGAACAAACCTCATAAAGGTATTTGGGTCGCTTACATACTAAGCTGCTTTACGCCATTTACTTGTCTTCTCTCTGGTGTGGTTGCCATCATCTACGCGGGCTATCGTTTAGATAAAGGCGAAGACGGCGAAGTAGTGGATACCCATTACTACGGCCTGATTCGCTCGTTCTTCTTGAACTTGACGTTCTTTGTTGTACTTATCGTGACAGTAGCGACCTCTAATGGCGTGTTGATCGGTGTTAACGATTACTGGTATCAAAACCACATTATCGATGACATCGCTTACTACATCCCGTATGTAGGCATGTTGTTTGGTGGTGTTGCGATTGTGGTTTGGTTTATTCGTATGTATCAAGGTATGCAGCGTTTAAGTCAAAACCTACCGCAAAACCCGACAACAGGTCCAAACTTGTAGTCGAGCATAGACTTACTAGGTGCGAATTATCTAGCACAATAGTCCTTTTGAAAGCCCAATGATTTCGGTCATTGGGCTTTTTGTTTCTAATCAGCAACAAAACTGAATGAAGCATGGTATTGACCGCTTCAATATGGTGCAACTCCCTTAATTGGTGCAATTCTTGTTTCAATTTTTACGCTTATTAAGAACCAAGAAAGTGCACTAATAAATTTATGCGCTATTAATCAATAATTTAAAAGTAAAACCTGTTGCACGAAAATTACCCTTCACACTTGGAACGCATCTTGCGTTCACTGTTGAGTCTTTAATTAATTACAACATTGAATCGCACGATATCAGTGCAAATCAGATAAAGCGAAGGAGAATGCTTTAATGAGTGAAACGGTGACTCAAGTTCATAGTGCAGTACAAACCCTTACCCAAAGTTCAGATACTTTATTCCTATTACTCGGTGCCATCATGGTTTTCTTGATGCACGCTGGCTTTGCTTTTCTAGAAGTCGGTACCGTTCGAAAGAAGAACCAAGTAAACGCGCTCGTTAAGATCCTGTCGGATTTTGGTGTGTCCGCCATTGCTTACTTCTTTATCGGTTACTGGGTTGCTTACGGTGCACACTTTTTTGCAGACGCAGAAACACTTTCGCAAGGCAACGGATATGAACTGGTTAAGTTCTTCTTCCTAATGACATTCGCTGCGGCAATCCCAGCGATCGTTTCAGGTGGTATCGCAGAGCGTGCACGTTTCTACCCAATTTTGATTGCGACACTGTTTACGGTTGGTTTCATCTATCCATTTTTTGAAGGCATCATTTGGAACGGCAACTTTGGATTCCAAGATTGGCTAGAAGGCCAGTTTGGTTATGGGTTCCATGACTTCGCAGGCTCTGTAGTGGTTCACGGCGTAGGTGGTTGGATTGCTTTGGTTGCGGTTTACTTCTTAGGGATGCGTAAAGGTCGAATCCGTGCAGGCAAACACACCAACTTCGCGCCATCGAATATCCCATTCTTAGCACTAGGCTCTTGGATCTTATGTGTCGGTTGGTTTGGCTTTAACGTGATGTCAGCTCAAGCAATCAACGGCATCAGCGGCCTAGTGGCAATGAACTCACTCATGGCCATGGTTGGCGGTATTCTTGCGGCTCTAATTGCAGGTAAAAATGACCCGGGCTTCATCCACAATGGTCCTTTGGCTGGTCTCGTCGCTATCTGTGCGGGCTCAGATTTGATGCACCCACTTGGCGCTTTGGTGACGGGCGGTGTGGCAGGTGCGCTGTTTGTTTACCTATTTACTTATATGCAAAACAAAACACAGATCGATGATGTACTGGGTGTATGGCCTCTACACGGCGTATGTGGTGCCTGGGGTGGCGTTGCTGCTGGTATCTTCGGCCAACAAGCTTTCTGGGGTCTAGGCGGCGTGAGCTTTGCTTCTCAGTTGATTGGTACAGTCGCAGGTGTTGCTGTTGCTTTCGTCGGCGCGTTAATCGTATACGGTGTGTTGAGCAAACTAACAGGCCTACGCTTAAGTGAAGAAGATGAATTCAACGGTGCGGATCTTTCTATCCATAAGATCTCTTCTATCAACGAAGACTAACGTTGTTCACTTGGTGGGGTAAAGCACATCAAGTAGACAACTGTTGAACAGAACTAAGCGGCTTCGGTCGCTTTTTTGTTTCTATGGATAGCAAAACAGAGAATTTGAGTAACAACAACCACAACTATCAAGCGAGTTATGTCACAAATAGCCAATGAATTCAGTTGCCTAAGACTATGGTCTAATCCCCAAAACTATTGTTGGAATTTGAACAGTGCTAAGCTGTTACAAAGTGACATATCTAAAAGGACGTTATATGCATTTCCCATATCGAAATATCGTAATTCTTACTGGCGCTGGCATCTCTGCAGAGTCGGGGATACAAACATTCCGAGCACAAGACGGGCTATGGGAAAACCACAAAATCGAAGATGTAGCGACGCCTGAAGGGTTCGCAAAAGATCCTGACTTGGTACAAGCCTTCTATAACAAGCGTCGTCACGGCCTGCAAAGTGAGAGCATTCAGCCCAATTCAGCCCACAAGGCGCTAGGAGAGCTAGAAGACAAGCTTGATGGCAAAGTTACCATCATTACTCAAAACATCGACAATTTGCACGAGAGAGGCGGTAGCAACAACATTATTCACATGCATGGTGAACTTTTAAAAGCGCGTTGCAGTGAATCCAATCAAGTTGTAGAGCACAAAGGCGATATTGAAACGGGTGAACTTTGTCATTGCTGCCAAATCCCTGCACAAATGCGTCCACATATTGTTTGGTTTGGCGAAATGCCACTAAGAATGGGCGACATTTATTCCGCACTGGAAGAAGCGGATCTGTTTATCTCTATCGGAACTTCAGGTGTTGTTTATCCAGCGGCAGGCTTTGTTCACGATGCGAAAATGCATGGTGCACATACTATCGAGATAAACCTCGAACCAAGTGCGGTTGAAAGTGAATTTGAAGAGAAGCGCTACGGCAAGGCGAGTATCGAGGTGCCTAAACTGGTTGGCGAGTTATTATGTACAGAGAAAGGTTCTTTAACGGCCTAAGCCTTGTCTTTAATAACACACATCAGTTTCTGAATCTGAAAAAATAAAGCGGCTTACGCCGCTTTATTTACTTAACTTCTTAACTAACAATAACTTAGTTGTTTACTTTAAGTTTTTGGAAGTACTCGTCATAAATAACGCTCGCTTCACCAACTTCATCTTGCCACACACCGTTATCCATCACTGATTGTGGTGGGAAAACGTTCTTGTCTTCAGCAAATTCTTTAGGAAGAAGAGGGTAAGCGGTTTTAACTGGTGTCGGGTAACCGATCTCTAGAGCAATTTTCGCAGCGTTCTCTGGGCGAAGAAGGAAGTCGATCATCTTATGAGCCGCTTCAGTGTTCTTAGCGCCTGCTGGAATTGCTAGGCTGTCCATCCAGAAGATAGCGCCTTTTTCTGGCCAGATAATGTCAATCGTTGCGCCTTCTTGGCGTGCCATGTAAGCAGAACCATTCCAAAGCATACCAAGAGACACTTCACCTGCTAGGTAAGGGTTCGCTGGGAAATCTGAGTTAAATACCAATACGTTTGGCATTAGCTTACGAAGTTCTTCGTAGGCTTCTTTGATTTCTTCAGGGTTAGTCGTGTTTGGAGAGTAGCCCAGTTTAGATAGAGCGATATGGAAAACCTCACGAGAGTCATCCATCATCATCAGTTGACCTTCCCACTGCGTATCCCACAGATCGCCCCAGTTTTTAACTGAAGACTTGTCTAGCATGTCTGAGTTGATACCAATACCCGTCGCACCCCAGATGTATGGGATTGAGTAGTTGTTATTTGGGTCAAATGGCTTATCTAAGTAATTTGGATCCAAATCTGCAAAGTGGCTTAACTTGGTTTTATCAAGCTCTTGAAGCATGCCTTCTTTACGCATCTTAGAAACGAAGTAAGTAGAAGGAACCACTAAGTCGTAACCCGTACCTTGAGTTTTTAACTTAGCGTACATGCTTTCGTTAGACTCATAAGTTGAGTAGTAGACTTTAATGCCCGTCTCTTCTGTGAAGTCTTCTAGTACTTCATTTGGAATATATTCAGACCAGTTGTAAAAATACAGTTCTTGGTCAGCTGCGAAAGAGGGTGTAGAAAGTAAAGTAGCAGCACACAATGCGCCGGTATACAGTGTTTTTTTCATTACTGTTCCGTTCATTTGTTTGATTTGGAGCTGGGTAGTGAACCCAAGGTAAAGGATTTCGAAAAATCGCGCTATATTATAGCAGCGATATAATAAAATAGGCAGCCTAAGCTGCCTATTCATTGATATTCTTATTTTTAACTTATTGATTATCTACGTTGACCTGTTAAGTAAACTGGTTACTTAGCCACAGTTAGATAATAAGCTAAATTACTGACCTGCTTTAAGTTTCATGAAGTAATCTTCGTACTTCACTGTCTTATCGCCAACCGCAGCTTGCCATTCAACACGAGCAAGGTCTTCTTGCGATGGGAATAGCGCAGGGCTATCTTTGAACTTCTCGTTAGACGCTTTAACGGCCGTTAGGTAGCCTGTGTCACGAGAAATTTGCTCAGCAATTTCAGGGCGAAGTAGGAAATCAATCATCTTATGAGCTGCTTCTACGTTTACCGCACCAGAGCTAATCGCAAAGTTATCAACCCAACCGATACCGCCTTCTTTAGGGAAAACCAGTTTGATTGGTAGACCTTCGTTTTGCGCTGCAGCAGCAGAACCGTTCCACAGCATACCAAGACCCACTTCACCAGACATGTAAGGCGCGCCTGGGTTGTCTGAGTTAAATACTAGAACGTTTGGCATAAGCTTTTGTAGCTCAGCGTACGCTTCGTCGATCTCTTTTTCGTTGGTTGTGTTACCAGAGTAACCTAACTTACGCAGTGCGATGTGGAACACTTCACGAGTGTCGTCCATCATCATCAGTTGACCTTCAAGCTCTGGCTTCCATAGATCAGCCCAGCTTTGGAAATCTTCTGGATCGTACATGTCAGTGTTAACAGCAAGACCTGTGATCGCAACTACGTGTGGAATAGAGTAGTCGTTGCTTGGGTCGTACGGCTTATCTAGATAGTTAGTATCTAGATTCTTGAAGTTGTTCAGCTTAGTTTTGTCGATCTTTTGTAGCATACCTTCGTCACGCATCTTAGATACGAAGTAAGTCGACGGCACAACTAGGTCATAGCCTTTGTTGTGTGTTTTTAGCTTTGCGTACAGGGTTTCGTTCGACTCGTAAGTCGAGTAGATCACCTTGATACCAGTTTCATCAGTGAACTGTTCTAGAATCTCACTGTTGATGTAAGGTCCCCAATTCATGAATACCAATTCTTTGTTATCTTTTGCAAATGATGGTGCAGATAACATTGAAAGCGCACATGCACTACCAGCTAATAGAGTAGCCCATTTTTTCATTGACGTTAGCTCCAAACTAAACGTTGCCCGAAGGCAGTAGATAGAAAAACAGAATGGCAATTTACCATTCTGTTTATGATTAACACTTTTTTTGAACTTGAAGTCTCTTAACTTCTTAATCAAGCCAGTCTCTATATAGAGTAGGAGACTTACTTGATTTTTTCTCTCGCTAATGACTGAGAAATGATCACCAGTATTAACGACACCACTAACATCACTGTTGCTAGGGCGTTTACCTCAGGAGAGATACCCACTTTAACCATTGAGTAAATCTTCAGTGGTAAGATTTCATACGTTGGGCCGGTTACGAAAGAGCTAATGATTACATCGTCCAAAGACAGAGTGAAGCTCAATAACCAACCCGCAGCAACCGCTGGCTTAGCAAGAGGCAGAATGATCTGTTTTAGAATCGTCCATTCACTTGCACCTAAGTCTTTTGCTGCTTCTAGCATCTTCACATCAAAGCCATTCAAGCGACTGTATACCGTTACTACAACAAACGGTAGACAGAAGGTAATGTGAGCAGCAAGTAGGGTAAAGAACCCAAGTTGAACACCCATTACCAAGAATAGCGCAAGAAGCGAAATCGCCATTACGATATCTGGAGACATCATTACGATGAACAGCATGCCATTTACGATGCCTTTACCTTTAAATTGGTAACGGAATAGGGCTACTGCTGTAAGGCTACCGACAATCGTTGCGGCTGTTGCTGAGAACACCGCTACATTGATCGAGTGCCACGCAGCCTGCATTAGGCTGTCGTTGTTAATAAGCGCGTCATACCATTTAGTCGTGAAGCCACCCCATTTCATACCAAACTTATTGGCATTAAACGAGTTAGCAATCAATACGATAATAGGTAGGTATAGAAAGGCGTATACCAGCGCCATAAAGCTGAACTTAACTGTGCGCCCCATTAGTCTAGCTCCACTTTCTTATTCAATAGCTTACCTGCTCGGTAGTAGGCATACAGCATCACAGCCATTGCCATGGTCAGTGCGATACTCGTCGCTGCACCAAACGGCCAGTCTCGAGCGTTGAGCACTTGGCTCTTAATCACGTTACCAATCAATAGGTTCTTAGCTCCGCCTAATAAGTCAGAGATGTAGAACATACCTAACGCTGGCAGTAGTACTAATAAACAGCCGCCGATAATGCCCGGCATTGTTAGGGGCAGTACAACTTTCAATAGCGTTTGCAGTTTGTTCGCACCTAAATCTTTAGCCGCTTCTAAGTACGTATCGTCCAGTTTTTCAATCGCTGAATACAGCGGCAGAATCATAAACGGAAGTAGGATGTACACTAAACCGATCATTACTGCGGTTTCTGAGTACATGATACGTAGCGGTTTATCAATGATATCGAGCGCTAACAAGCTTTTGTTCAAGACACCTTGCGTACCCAGTACAATTTTCAATCCGTATGTACGAATCAAAGAGTTAGTCCAGAATGGCACTATCACTAGGAACAACATGATTGGACGCCACTTCGCAGGCATTTTTGCCACGATGTAAGCGAACGGGTAACCAATAATCAAACAAAGTAGGGTTGCGACAATTGCCATATAGAAAGAGTGCATCAACACTTTAAAATACAGCGGGTCAGCCAAACGCACGTAGTTATCGAGAGTGAAGGTCATCTCGATCAAGTTCGCTTCATCACGAGTTAAGAAGCTAGTACCGATAATCATGATGTTTGGAATCATCACGAACAGCACTAACCAACCTGTGATTAAAGCAACAATTGCGTTTTGTAAATTAAACTTCTTGCTCATCTTCTAATACCACTTCCCAGCTCTCAACCCAAGTTACTGCAACTTTTTGGCCCAGTGAGTGATCAACATCAGGGTCATCTTCGTTGAAGAATTCGCTAACCATGACACGCATACCAGATTCAAGTTCTACGACTGAATCTAATGTCATGCCTTTATAGGTTCGCTCGACAATATGGCCAACAATACCGCGTTGCTCAGACTCTTTAATTTCTTCGATACGAAGATCTTCAGGGCGAAGCAATACTTGCAGTTTTTGACCCGGTGTGACGTCTTTATCGTGATAGATAATGGACTCTTCACCTTCGATTGTCGCAACAATGCGTTTTTCATCTTGACGAGATTTCGCTGTCGCTTCGAATACGTTAATTTCACCAATGAAACGCGCTACAAATAGGTTCTTAGGCTCTTCGTAGATCTCTCTTGGTGTTCCGTCTTGTTCAATCACGCCATCACGCATAACAATAATACGGTCAGACATAGACAGCGCCTCTTCTTGGTCATGCGTTACAAAAATGAACGTGATACCAAGTTGGCGTTGTAATTGTTTCAGCTCGATTTGCATCTGTTTACGTAGTTTGTAATCCAGAGCAGATAGAGATTCATCCAACAAAAGAACTTTAGGCTTATTAACGACAGCACGAGCGATTGCGATACGTTGCTGTTGGCCACCAGATAGCTGGTGTGGCTTTCGTTGTGCCATTTGTTCTAGGCGCACCATTTTCAAAGCATCCATTACACGAGGTTCAATCTCGCTGTTTGGAACTTTCTGCATGCGTAAGCCAAATGCCACATTGTCGAAAACGGTCATATGCGGGAATAGGGCATAGCTTTGGAATACAGTGTTTACATGCCTTTGTTCAGCAGGAACTTGGGTTACGTTTTGTTCAGCTAATAGTATTTGACCACTATCTGCCGTTTCAAAACCCGCAATCATTCTTAGCACGGTTGTTTTACCACAACCTGATGGGCCTAAAATCGTGAGAAACTCACCATGATTTACGTTTAAATCCAGATTGCCGATGACTTCCTTACCATCGAAACTTTTACTGATGCCAGTTAGCTGTACTACTGGCTTTCCTACTGATTTTTTAGCGTTCAACGTCTGTTTTTCTCCACCTTGGTTCTATTTGAGACCTGTTGCTATACACCTTTAAGGCGCGCATCATAATCACCAAAAACGTGAATTCAAAGCATTTTTTACCTTTCGAAGATAAAAAATTTCGCAGGTAAAAGTAAACATCCTTTACCATACTGTTATTTACTGGGTTTACACCCTAACAAGTGTCTAATTATTAACCATCAAGACGCAAAAGCAAGCCTTGTTACAGATTCATATTTTAGTTTGTATCCGACATATGAGTATAATGAAGGTAATTTTTTATCAATAAGTTAGGTGGCTTCGCTTAATCGGCACACCTAGGTATCAATATGAACAACGACATCGAAAAAGATTTTAATTTGGGCGGTAGTATCAACCGTGCACTTTCTGGCGATTATGAGCTCAAAGCAACGGCTGTATTCCAAGAAGCTTGGAAACATACGATAAGTCACTTTCTTTCGTTTTCCCCAGCGATTATTGCTTTGATGTTTGTGCAACTCGCTATCTTTTATATCGCACTAAAACTACAGCTTGGTGATCCCGCGGTTATCTTAGATGCAGTTATCGACCCAGAGTCGTTTACGCCACAAATCGTTGAATCGATTTTTATCGCGAACTTTAGCTATGAAGTGATCAGTGCGCCTATCTATGCGGGTATCTGTTTAATGGCAATGAGTCACGCCGCTGGCCTACAAACCAAAGTACGCCACATCGGTAAAGGTTTGCAGTTTACGGTTCCGGTTATTCTAGTGACTTTGTTTAGCCTAATGCTTCAAGGCATCGCAGGTATGATTCTGCCGTTCTTGTCTATCTACTTCTCACTGGCGTTCAGCCATTCGATTCTGCTGATTTGTGATAAGAAAGTGCCGCCAATGCAATCGCTGCTGCTTTCTCTGCGTGCTGTCAACAAAAAAATCTTCACCGTTGCTTCTATCTACCTATTAGTAATGCTGATGTTCATCGTCGCGGCAATGATGTACGGCATTGGCCTTATCTTCGTTTTACCTTTCTTCTTCCACGTGAAAGGGATTCTTTACCGTGAAATGTTTGGCATCAAGTTGAAACTGATTGCTTCAGATCGTCCAAAGAGCGATGACGATAACAACGATAGCAATAACGACGACAATAACAAAAACCCACAGGTGTTCGATGCATAAAGACACACAGGCAAGCACAAGCAAATCACTTGCGCTTAAAGTGACGGCACTGGCTCTTGTTGGCTCTATTTCAATGATTGGTCCTTATATTTACCAAGAAGAAGAACGTCGACGAACGACAGAGCAGAGCTCCAACTCAACTGACCAGTTTGGTGACTTGACGGTTTCTTCGAGCACACCGAACTTTGCGGCCATCGAAGATGTGAATGAGAAAAAGGACACGTTCTTTTCGTTCCTACGTCCAAGTATCAATATCGAAAACAAACGTATCACCAAAGAACGCGCGTTTTTAACTAAGCTCTCTGAGTCCGGTTTAAGCAGTATTGATTCTGAAGACGCGTCTTATGCGAAAAGGTTAGGGAAGTTATACAGCTTGCCTGTACCTAGTGAAGGTTTAGATCAAGTATGGCTGACAGAGATGCTTAACCGCGTGAATGTGCTGCCAGAGGCACTTGTACTGACACAAGCTGCGAATGAGTCGGCTTGGGGAACATCGCGTTTCGCCACCAAAGCGAACAACTATTTTGGACATTGGTGTTATACCAAAGGTTGTGGCCTTGTTCCGCTACAACGTAACGAAGGTAGCTCGCATGAAGTCGCCACATTCTCTTCAAGCCAAGAATCCGTACATCGTTACTTCATGAACCTTAATCGTAATCGTGCTTACGCCGATCTAAGAGCGATTCGTGCAAAACTTGCTGCCCAAGGTGATGATCTTTTAACAACCGCAACGGCGACAGAGCTCACCAATGGCTTGTTAAAATATTCTGAGCGAGGTTCCGACTATGTGACTGATTTACAAGCTATGATCCGTCACAACGAGGTATACTGGAAAAAGTAACTCATTTTGATACCAACTTGGTTGCCTTCGATAGTCGGCTTATACCAAGTAATATCACAAAAAGAGCAGCTCATTGGCTGCTCTTTCTATTTATAAACGCTCAACTTCGACAAGATTATAATAATGAAAAAGACAGCACTCGCTTTATTAGCCTCATTAAGCCTTGGGGTTTCTCTTCCTGCTACAGCGCAAGAATACATGTTCACGTATTCTAAGCTTTATACTCAGCTGAAAAACAACACCAAAGAAGGGCATGATGATGTCAAAGTTGCGGTCTTCTTTGTTGATCAACAAGCTCAGCAAACCTGTCACATCAGCAAAGCTTGGATGGAAAAAGAAGAGCACTACGAAGAGCTAAAAGTCTCTCCAGCCAATGAACTGCTTCTACCGGTAGATCAAAACCTTCGTTCAGCAAACCCTCTTATCTTTGTACAAACTCAAGAACAAGAATGTGCGTATTCTTTGGTCGTGATGACTCAAGAGCCTTTAGTTGGAACTGTTGAAGTTACACAGATAGAAAATCTATTGCCACAGATGCAGGCGATGCTTGAAGACGTCAGCGGCATGTTCTCTGGTTGGTTCACGCCAGATATCCAAGGGTTAACGCTAGAGTTCGCTAATAAGCTGGAAGGCAACATCGAGCTTTCAAATGGTAAGCAACTACCAATCAAAGAAGGGCGAGCGAAATTCACCTTAGAAGAACTTCATGGAAGTGACAGCATCACGTTACCAGAACCAACAGTTCGCGTATTACCGTACATTCCCGCGCAATAGTTTTTAACGGAATCATTGTTAGTGAAGTAAAAGCTTAGCGGAATCATTCCCCTAAGCTTTTACGACATATCTTAAAGCAGCCTCATCGAATTAGATCAGGCTGCTTTTCTTTATCTGCGATACCAACCGAGAGCATGTGAAACCGCGTTTCTCTACCAGCTAGGGAGCTTATCGAACAATAAAAGCAGAATCTTTCTATTACTCAGCTTGTTTATCCTGCCGTTACTATTTCAACATTAAATAAAAATCCGTATAATCCACGCCCTAAAACAGTCCCACTAGCAATCTACAGTCGGTAATACGACGGTGTGAGAGTCGCAATGAACCAAAACGATAATAGAAAAGAAACACTTGAATTCAACAAACTTCAGAAACGTCTGAGAAGAAATGTTGGAAATGCCATCATCGACTACAACATGATCGAAGAGAATGACGTAGTAATGGCATGTATTAGTGGCGGTAAAGATTCATTTGCGATGTTAGATATTTTGCTACGTTTACGTGAAGCAGCACCGATCAAATTTGATGTTGTGGCAGTAAACCTAGATCAAAAACAACCTGGGTTCCCTGAACACATTCTTCCTGAGTACTTTGAAACGCTGAACATTCCTTACTACATCGTAGATAAAGACACGTATTCAGTGGTTAAAGAGAAAGTGCCAGAAGGTAAAACAACGTGTGGCCTATGTTCTCGTCTTCGTCGTGGTACTTTGTACTCATTCGCAGAGAAGATTGGTGCAACTAAGATCGCTCTGGGTCACCACCTAGACGACATCGTTGAGACCATGTTCCTAAACATGTTCCACGGTGCGCGCTTAAAGGCTATGCCACCAAAGCTTCGTTCAGATGATGGTCGTAACGTTGTTATTCGTCCACTGACTTACTGTCGTGAAACGGACCTAATCAAATACGCAGAACATAAAGAGTTCCCAATCATTCCTTGTAACCTATGTGGCTCTCAAGAGAATCTACAGCGTCAGAACATTAAAGCGATGCTAATTGATTGGGATAAGAAAACGCCAGGTCGTGTTGAGAAGATCTTCAAGTCAATCCAGAACGTAAGTCCAAGCCAACTGGCTGACCGCGAGCTGTTTGACTTCGTGAACCTTCCACTGGACCGTAGTGAAGACCGCAAAGCATACGAATTCGAAGAAGCTGAAATTTCATCTTCTAACATCGATGAGTCAATGTTCATCGACGTAACGAACGTATAATAAGAATAATCGTTGTAGAGCAATAGATGCGCCTACAACAGACAAACAAAAACGCCTCAAGCAATGCTTGAGGCGTTTTTTTATAAGTTAAACTATCCCTGACCTAACCTTTCGAAAGGTTAGGGTCTAGTGGGCTGACGTAACCAGACGGTTTAAGAGCCAACACATCACAGTTAATCTTATCGATAACATGTTCCGCGGTATTACCAATAAACACGGCAGACAAGCCAGTACGACCCGTTGTACCCAGAATCACCATCGCAGCGTTATTTTCAGAAGCGACGCGAGGAATAACATCTTCTGGCAAGCCTTGTTCAACCACAGTTTGTTCTTCACACATACCGTGCTTCTGGCGCAATGCTTTCATTGCCGTTAAGTGATGGCCACGAACCGCATCGGTATAAGACGTTGGATCAAACTCTGGCAGTTCAATGGTAATATTCGCAGGTGTCACAGGGTAGGCATTCACCAAGAACGGTTCCGCATCCAAACGACCGGTGATCTCTAGCAATCTGTCGACCATCGTATCGTTAAGCTCTAAATGAGCTTCTGTTTCAGAACCTACATGAACTGAAGCAAAAATCTTCGCGTGATCTGGCCAGAAATCGTTTTTAACCAATAGCACTGGGCTAGGGCACTTTCTCAATAAATGCCAATCGGTTGGAGTAAAGATGACAGATTCCAAGGTATCGTGCTTACGCGTGCCTTTGATTAAGATGTCGTGCTCACCACTGTAAACCTCGGCAATGATCGCTTCGTATGGGCGGTTGTGCCAAACCACTTGTACATTAAATTCAATAGAATCATCTAGGTAAGGTTCTGCGACTTTATTCATCCAAATTTCGCGTTGATGAATTACGCCTTTGCGCATTGCGTCTCTTTCATCGATAGAGAGCATAGATGTCATTTCATACGAGAAGTCGTATATCGACAAAAAGAAAGTGATGTGGCTTGTTGAGGTGCTTTTCTTAGCAAGTTGGATAGCACGAAATAGAGCAGGCTGCTCATCGTGATTAATGTCTGCGACAACTAAAATTTTGTTATAGATACTCATAACTAAGCCTACTTTTCAGACCGAACATATAAATAATGTAGCGTAGTTATGGAGAGATTAAGAGAAATATAAGAGGTTTTAAGAGAGAAACATGATGTAGCTCATTATTGAACTACATCATTGATATCTAGACTATTCTTTTGAAACGCCAGCAAGTTCCATCAACGCATCGTGATCTTCGATAGTGATATATTTGCCTTTAACGCTCAAGATGTCTGCTTTTTGGAAACGACCTAGAAGACGGCTGATTGTTTCAACAGTCAAACCAAGGTAGTTACCAATATCACCACGAGTCATCGTTAGGCGGAACTCACGCGGGCTGAAGCCACGTTGAGAGAAGCGAGTAGAAAGGTTGTAAAGGAATGCAGCAAGGCGCTCTTCCGCGTTCTTCTTAGAAAGAAGCAGAATCATTTCTTGGTCACCTTTAATCTCGTTACTCATCAGGCGCATAATTTGCTGACGCAATTTAGGCATTTTTCCTGATAGGTCATCAAGAATCTCATATGGGATTTCACATACCATAGAAGTTTCTAGCGCTTGTGCGAAACTAGGGTGTTGGTCACCAGTAATCGCATCGAAGCCAACAAGATCGCCCGCTAGGTGGAATGCAGTAATCTGCTCATCACCTTGCTCGGTAATCGTGTAGCTCTTGATCGTTCCAGAGCGAATAGCATATAGAGATTTAAGCTCGTCACCGGCTTTAAATAACTCTTGGCCTTTTTGAATAGGCTTTTTTCTCTCAATGATCTGATCAAGTTGATCGAGTTCAGATTCATTCAAAGTAAACGGAATACAGAGCTGGCTAATACTACAATCCTGGCAATGGATCGCACAGCCACCAGACTGAACACGTTTCGTCACAGGCTTTTCAGAAATCATAACAATCTTTCACTATTTGATATACGTCAATATTTTAGCATTCCTTTATCCAGTTGGGTAGTAAAAAAACCGGATTTAAAGAATGGCTATACGGTATAAATAATGTGCTGTAGTGCCATATAACCGGTATAGAAACCGTAAATGAGGATTAAAATTGCGCCTAGTTGGCGAAATAAGTAAGCTTGTTGCAGTTTTTTGAGGAAATTAGCGCCCATGCCTACTGTGAGCATTGCTGGAAGCGTACCTAAACCGAAAGCAAGCATGATACCGGCACCGTTGTACCAACTTCCTGATACGGCCGCCCACGTAAGCATTGAGTAAACTAAGCCACATGGTAGCCAACCCCAAATAAAGCCAAACGGCAAAGCATGGCTAGAGTGCTTCAAGGGTAGAAATGATTTACCTAAAGGAGAGATATAGCGCCATAGTTTCTGCCCGACTTTTTCAAAGAACAACAAGCCGAACCACCATTTACCGATATACAAACCTAAGACGATCATAAAGCCAGCTGCAAATAATCGCAGCCAACCTAGCAGAGCGTTAAAATCGCTTAGCTGACCTATCGAAGAGATTGCACCGCCAATCACACCACCAATCACGGCATAACTTAGCAAGCGCCCTAGGTTATAAAGTAGGGGAATAACAGGGGAAGGTTTACTGTTGCCAATCGAAAGAAGCGACGCAATACCACCACACATTCCCATGCAATGGCCTGCGCCGATCAATCCAACAACAAAGGCTCCGATCCAATCAGGCGTCATCGTTCTTTTTGTCTACGTTAGTTTGGCTTTCGCTGTTAGCTTTCTCATTCTTGACAGGTTTACTATCAGAATGGTTGTGAGCCTTTTCGTCTTCATCAAACAGTATATTGTGACCTTGACGTTCTAGGTCTTCAAACTGTTCGCTCTTCACCGCCCATAGAAAAATACCAACAGCGATGCACACCAGTACAATCGCAATGGGGATCAGGATGTATAAACTTTCCATTATTTACCTTGCTCTTTTAAAAGCCTTAACGAGTTAGACACAACAATAATAGAGCTGGCAGACATGCCCACAACGGCAATGTATGGAGCAACCAAACCCGCGACAGCCAATGGAAGGATAAGTAAGTTATATCCTAATGACCAAGCTAGGTTTTCACGAATTATCTTACGTGTTTTTAACGCCAAAGTACGCGACTTAAGTAATCTATCGAGCTTATCACCCAGTAACACCATATCCGCAGAAGCTTTCGCCACGTCTGTACCGCCGCCCATAGCGACAGAAAGGTGGGCACCTGCAAGAATAGGGGCATCGTTAATGCCATCGCCAACCATCATGGTAATGTCACTTGCATCTCGAGAGTTCAGGTAAGCAAGTTTATCTTCAGGTTTCGCGTTAGCAACAATATCAGTAATACCAATCTCTTCAGCAACAGGCTTCGCGTTAATCAAAGAATCGCCAGTAAGCAGAGTTGTTTTGATGCCCGCTTCTTTAAATTGCTTAATAAACTCGATGCTTTCTTTACGGATTGGATCTTCATAAGTAAATGTAGCGATATGACGACCCGCCATCGACAAGTAAATGCCGTTGCTTTCCGATGGTTGAGCTTCACCTAGAATGAATTCACTACTACCAATCGCAACTTCTTGGCCATCCCACTCACCAGTGATACCTGAACCAATCACGTTATTAACTGACTCTACTTCGATCTCATCAGAAAGATGAGTCTTGAACGCTTTAGCGATAGGGTGGTTAGCGTGTTGTTCCAGGCTCGCCGCTACTTTGAGACAAGTGTCTTTATCAAGTTCAGCGAAGGTTTCAACTTGGCTGATACGAATATCACCCTCAGTCAATGTACCTGTTTTATCGATGATCAAGTGATTTACTTTGCACAAGGTTTCGAATACGTGGCCTTTGCGCAGCAAAATACCGAAGTTACCCATGCGAGACGTTGAGCAAGTAATCGCCGTCGGTGTTGCAAGTGACAGAGCACAAGGGCACGTTGCGACCAATACCGAAAGCATGATCCAGAAAGCGTCTTCTGGTCGTGTTTGGTGCCAGTAAAACCAAGTACCGAATGAGATGATTAAGATCACCGCAACAAAGTATCGAGCCACAACATCAGCAATTTCTGCAATGCGGGGTTTAGACAATTGCGCTTCGTCTTGCAGGCGAACGATATTGGAAATAACCGAATCCGCTTTTGACGTCATTACTTCCAATTCAAATGATTCATCACCATTCAATGTACCAGCAAAGACGGTATCGCCTTCGTTTTTGACCACATGGATAGATTCGCCAGTCAGCATCGATTCATCGATATGAACTCTGCCAGACAATACTTTGCCATCGGCAGGAATGTGCTCACCCGGTAGAACGCGAATTTGGTCGCCAACTTTTAAGGTTTTGACTGGAACTTGTTCGCCATCTAACGTTGTTGCCATAGCAGGAACGAGCTTAAGCAGGTTACCACTAGCAGCGGCGGCTTTACGACGAGCGCGCATTTCAAGGAAACGACCAAGCAGTAGGAAGAAGGTAAACATCGAGATAGATTCGAAGAATACTTCACCTTTCTCTGTCACCGTTGCGACCAAACTTGCAACGTAGGCAAACAAAAGAGCGATCGACACAGGTACATCCATACCCAATGTTCGACCTTTGAGGCTACGCCACGCGTTGATATAGAAAGGCAATGCAGAGTAGAGCAGAACCGGTGTTGCAAAGATTAAGCTCACCCAACGGAAGTAGCTTTTGAATTCGGGCTCAAGGTTACCAAAGACTTCAAGATAAAGCGCAACAGCCAGCATCATGACCTGCATGGTTGCTAAACCAGCAATGCCAAGACGATAGAGATAATTCTTCATCGATCGATGATAGGCGGCTTCTTGTTGATCAGCCTCAAAAGGTGCGGCTTTGTAGCCTAAGGTATGGATTGCAGACAACAGCTCGCTCAGTTTCGTCTGAGTGTTGTCCCAACTGAGCAGGGCGCGGTTAGTCGTGGTATTAACACGAATACTAACAACCCCTAACTCTGAAGAGACTTGCTTTTCAATAAGCCAAGCACAAGCAGCACAAGAGACACCTTCTAGTGACAATGTCACTTCAGAGGTGTTTTCAGAGTTACGGACGAACTCCAATTGAACATCTTCGTTGTCGTAATGACTGAGTGCCAGAAGTTGCTCTGGCACGAGATCCGCTTTTTCAGCTGGAGCGGTACGATATTGGTAGTAAGAGACCAGACCGCTATCAACGATTGTCTGGGCTACGGTTTCGCAACCCGGACAACACATAGGTCGCACCGATCCTAAGATTTCTACTTTAAAATCCGTTTCCGCTGGTACATCTTCACCGCAGTGATAACAGGATTCACACATAAGATTTAGTTCGTTAGTTGAGTAGGAGTATCAATAGGGAAGTTCATGCGACCTTGCACTAACCATTCAGAATCATGCGGAGAAAGCTCGATAAACCATGGACCTTGCATTTCATGATCCAGAGTCAACGTGTAGTTGCCTCTCGCATCAGCGGTCAGTAGCTGAGTAAAATCACGGTCAGGCAGCGTTCGGTGCACGAACATTGCGCTAATAGCAGGGAAGTGGTCTAGTTTGCCTTTGTCGAGAGTAATGATAACTGAGTTACCTTTCTCGCTAACTGAAGCTGATAAGCCAAGCTCTTTAGCAACATTTACTTTCGAAATGTCGACATTAATACCTTTACCTTTTTTATAGTAATCTTCAGTGACAACGTTAACTGAATGGTTGGTAAGTATCGCGACTCGAACCAATGTTAGCATAGAAACGCCAACGGTTAGGAAGATCAAAAACCACGGCCAAAACTGCTTATACCAAGGTTGTTCCATATTATTATTCTCAATATATACAATGAAATAAAACTAATTTTTACAAACACTTAAGGTTATAACTGTAAAAGAAAGACAGCCCCTTAAGAAGGGGCTGTTATTATTATGTTACTCTTTATCTGAGTTGCTGAGGCTCCAGACGTAGGCAGAGACGAGCTGAACCTTATCCTCACCGAGGATGTCCTTCCAAGCCGGCATTACACCAGAACGTCCGTACATGACTGTTTCCGTCACATCAGCGCGAGAATCGCCAAATAGCCAGTCGCGGTCAGTCAAGTCAGGTGCGCCAACAGCAGGGTTACCCTTACCATCAGTACCGTGACAGGCTGCACACACTACAAAGCGCGCTTTACCAGCCTCTGCTTCACGTGCGTTTACGCTACGACCAGAAAGGCTAAGCGTGTAGCTAACTACTTCTTTTACGCCTTCTTCGCCAAGAGCGTCTTTCCAACCTGGCATTTGACCGACACGACCATGCATGATGGTAGTAACGATAGCTTGTGGTTCACCACCATATAGCCATGCGTCATCAGTTAGGTTCGGGAAACCTTTCTGACCACGTGCATCAGAGCCGTGACACTGAGAACAGTTTTGTAGGAACAAACGTTGGCCCACTTTGATTGCATCGGCATCTGATGCAATGTCAGGGACAGAACGTAGACCGTTTTCGTCGTGAGCTAGCTTTCTGAAAGCTTCACCAAAGTAGGTGTCAGCATCATCAAGTTCTTTCGCGTATGCGTCTAACTGTTTGTTTGCTTGCGCAGCAGCGATTGCAGAGCGAGACTCTTCTACGCTACGAACTGTTTGGTTTGAACTCGTCCAACCTAGTAGACCTTTAAAGTTGCCAAGGCCTGGGTATAGAGCTAGATAAACAGCTGCAAACACAATTGTGCTAACGAAAAGGTATGTCCACCATTTAGGTAGCGGGTTATTAAGCTCACGAATACCATCGTATTCATGGCCCATATCCTGACCTTCTTCTACACCTGTTTTATCGTTGGAACACCAACGAAGTAAGGCTGCACAGCCAATCAATGTACCGATTGTGATTACTGTTACCCAAATACTCCAGAATGTACTCATTACTTCGTCACTCCTTGATTTTTATCTTTCGCAGGTGCTTCATCAGCGAACACTAGGTTTGCATCTTCGTCGAAGCGCGACTTACGATTTTTACCGAAAGCCCACCAAACGATGCCGATGAAACAAGCAAAAACAGTAACAGTCCAAACACTTTGAAATGTAATAATGTCCATAATTATTCCTTATTTCATTGCGTGGCCAAGCGATTGAAGGTAAGCGATGATTGCATCCATCTCTGTTTTTCCTTCAACATCTTGTTTAGCGTTAGCAATTTGTTCGTCTGTGTAAGGAACACCAAATTGATTACGGAAGATTTCAAGCTTCTGTTTAGTCAATTTGCCATCAAGTACATTCTCAGCAAGCCATGGGAAACCAGGCATGTTTGATTCAGGAACAAGTTCGCGAGGGTCGATAAGGTGAACGCGGTGCCACTCATCAGAGTAACGATCACCAACACGCGCTAAATCAGGACCAGTACGCTTAGAACCCCATAGGAATGGGTGTTCCCAAACGCTTTCGCCAGCTACAGAGTAGTGACCGTAACGTTCAGTTTCAGAGCGGAAAGGACGAATCATTTGGCTGTGACATACGTTACAACCTTCGCGAATGTAGATATCACGACCTTCCATTTCCAGAGCAGAGTAAACACGTAGATTTTCTACAGGTTCAGTAGTCTGCTTTTGGAAAATAAGTGGGGTAATTTCTACTAAAGCACCAAAACTGATAGCAATAACGATAAGAATCGCTAGTAGGCCAACATTCTTCTCTACCAACTCATGGCGATTATTTGAATTTGAGCTCATTCTAAATCTCCTTAAGCCGGTTGAGGGATAGCTTTAAGGCTATCTTTAGGTGCAGAAACAGTTTTGTACGTGTTGTATGCCATTAAGAACATACCAGATAGGAAGATGAAACCACCTAAGAAACGTACAAAGTAGAACGGGTAAGACGCTTCTACAGATTCAACGAAGCTGTAAGTTAATGTACCGTCAGAGTTAACTGCACGCCACATCAGACCTTGCATCACGCCAGAGATCCACATTGCTACAATGTAGAAAACCGTACCAATCGTTGCTAACCAGAAGTGAACATTGATTAGGGATACAGAGTACATACGCTCTTGACCAAATAGTTTAGGAACTAAGTGGTAAACCGAACCGATAGAAACCATTGCAACCCAACCTAACGCACCAGAGTGAACGTGACCGATAGTCCAGTCCGTGTAGTGAGATAGTGCGTTAACCGTTTTGATTGCCATCATTGGGCCTTCGAAAGTCGACATGCCGTAGAATGATAGAGAAACGATTAGGAAACGTAGGATTGGGTCGTAGCGAAGCTTATGCCACGCACCAGATAGAGTCATAATACCGTTGATCATGCCACCCCAAGATGGAGCAAACAGAACCAAAGACATAACCATACCTAGAGATTGAGTCCAGTCAGGAAGTGCAGTGTAGTGTAGGTGGTGAGGACCAGCCCAGATATACAGAGACACGAGAGCCCAGAAGTGAACAATCGACAAACGGTAAGAGTAAACAGGGCGACCAGCTTGTTTAGGAACGAAGTAGTACATCATGCCTAGGAAACCAGCTGTCAATAGGAAGCCTACCGCATTGTGTCCGTACCACCATTGCACCATTGCATCGATCGCTCCGGAATAAATCGAGTACGATTTAAACGCAGAGACAGGAACAGCTAGGCTGTTAACGATGTGCAACACGGCAACCGTGATAATGAAGGCTCCGAAGAACCAGTTTGCTACGTAAATGTGCGATGTCTTACGTTTAATCATGGTTCCGAAGAACACGACCGCATAAGCTACCCACACAAGAGTAATAGCAATATCGATTGGCCATTCAAGTTCTGCGTATTCTTTACCAGAGGTTAAACCTAACGGTAAAGTAATTGCAGCGGACAGGATAATCGCTTGCCAACCCCAAAAGGTAAAGGCTACGAGAGGGCCACCAAAGAGACGCGTCTGACAGGTACGTTGTACAACATAATATGATGTTGCAAACAGCGCACTTGTACCGAACGCAAAAATAACCGCATTAGTATGCAGGGGACGTAAACGACTGTACGTCAACCACGGCGTATCAAAGTTTAGCTGTGGCCAAACTAATTGAGCGGCAATCAAAACACCAACGCCCATACCGACAATACCCCACAAAATTGTAACTAGGGTAAATTGACGGACGACCGTATAGTTGTAGTTTTGTTCAAGCTGCTTTTCTTGGCTCATTTGCATGCTTCCAATTTCTTATTTACTACACTTTACTTCCAACACGACTCACGTCGTAATGCCACCCAAATTAGAAAAGGAAATTCAGCCTATTCAGGGCTTTATTTCCACTTGCTGATTTTAAAAAAAAGTGGCATTTTCAACGCGACACTATACTTGAATTAACAAATCAATGACAGAGTAGTAACCTTACGCTTGGTCTGGAATTGGATTTTTATTTAAAAACTTTGAACTTTGTAACAAGGAGTAAAGATTATAATGGCGGCACAAAAGCTAACAAAAGGCAGGCTTGTTCAAATTATCGTCATGTTGGTTATTTTAATAGCTGCATTTACTTGGAGAACAGTAACATACGATAATAACGAAACAGTAAACTGTATAATTTCAAAACCTTGTAAATTTGGTATTGATAATCATAATGTTTCAGTTTCAAGCAATAACCTAGGGTATTCGATCGAAACATCTAAAACTGGCAAATTTATCATTAGCTATAATGAAAGCGGAATTCTGGAAGAAAAAGGACCATCAAATTGGCTGTTACAAACTAGTGATAAGACCTCCTCAATAACGGTTACATTTCCACAACAGGTGAGCACGTTTTCTGTAAACCTTTCTAAGGAGTAACAGAGAGAAACTGGGGCACACCTCGGTTCTTTTGATAGAAACATGTACCAAATCAGTGAAACACAATGCATTAAAGTGTTATAAAGAGAGCATTAATAAAGTTACCCAGAATCTATGAAATTTCTATCAAAAGTCTCTTACTCCCTAGACGATAAAATCGCAGTAGATGAGTTGCTCAGCGGGGTGGAAAACCCTGACGATATTGCTTGTCTTATTTGCTACTGCACAGAAGAGTATTCGACACTCGCTGTGCAGAGATATTTCGTAGATGCTCTCCCGAACACTCCCATACATGGCTGTACTACTTGTCACGGCATTATGACCGAAACTGGTTTTCATTCTGGTCCAGTCATTGGCGTCCTCATTATTCATGACTCGGGGATCAACGCCTATGGTACGGGAATCGAACATTTCAGCGACTCCATAGACCGCAGTACCTTCAGCGCGATAGACAAAGCACTCAAGAACGCCAACCGAGAAGGTGAAATTCCTGATCTTATCTTGCTGCATTCCACACCGGGTAACGAAGAAAAGGTGATGGCGGCTATCGATAAGAAATTTGGTACTGAAGTGCCAATTATTGGTGGCAGTGCTGCAGACAATCAGGTTTCCGGAAATTGGAGTATCTTCACCGAAGAGTCGCTGTCTATAAATGGTGTGTCTTTAACGGTAGTGTTTGCGTCTCAGTCCATCTATTCCTCTTTCAGCGCGGGTCATACGCCTACGCGGTATTCAGGCACCGTGACCAAAGTAAGAAACCGAATTTTGTTGGAGATAGACCACAGGCCAGCCGTCACCGTTTACAACGAATGGACTAATTTCCACTTAGATGGCAGTGATGATGGCTACATATTCGAAAAGTCGTCAGTCTACCCATTAGGCAGGAAAGTCGGCTCTTCTTACGATTACCCATATTTCAAATTGTCTCATTCGATCAGAGAGACGGAGTGTAATGGGATTGAGCTGTTCACAGACATCAGTGAAGGCGACACCATCTACCTGATGCAAGGGTCTAAGCAGCAGTTGATTAGCCGCGCCGCGAATATCATTCACTCCTCATACTACAACGACATGGATCTTGAAGAGAAACTAGGGGCGATCAATATCTTTTGTGCAGGCCCAATGTTGAACCTTAAACAAGATATGGATGAGGTTTGTGACCAAATAAATCAAGCACTTAATGGGCTCCCATACATATGTCCATTTACGTTTGGTGAACAAGGCAGGCTCTCTGGTGGCGAGAATGCACACGGGAATTTAATGGTATCGTCTGCAACGTTTTATAGGTTGAAAAAGTAATGGGTTCTGAAGGTCAAGAAGCGCTGCAAGAAGCACGTATTGAACTGCAAAAACTAAAAGCCCGTGAGCGAAAGCTGGCTGAAGAGAACAGGGTGATCTTATCAACCATCTCTGCGATCAGTAAGGCAAGTAACATATCTGAGATATTCTCCAGTCTCGAGTTCGTGCTCAAAAAATACATTAAGTTTGATGACTTTATCGTGGTATCAAGGGTAGGGAACGAAGGCAGTTTCAAAACCCTGCTAAGCAATAACAAAGTCTTCGAACAGATGAATTGGAGTGATTGTGGCAAGTTATCTCGAGTGATCAATGGAGAATGCGCCATCCTTTTTGAACCCAAGTCTCTGGGTGAATTCAATTCCTTACATCCCATTATCCTCGATCAAATCAACTCTGTTCTAATTACTGGTATCGATAGCGGACTAACACAATCCGTCATCATCTTTATCCACTCGAATACCAAGCACTTTAGTATTGAAACTAAGGCCACACTAAACCGTTTTCGACCGTTGATAGAGCGTGCTGTTTTCGATATTGAGAACAAAGAAAAGCTTGAAGCAACCGTTCGAGAACGTACCGCAGAGCTTGTCACAGCAAGAAAAGACGCAGAAAGAGCCAACAAGGCCAAGTCTGAATTCCTCGCGATGATGAGTCATGAATTAAGAACACCGCTAAATGCCATAATTGGCCTAATAGACGCCCTAAAATCCACATCATTGAACGAAGAACAACAGTCTATACTGCTTAATATGAGCACATCATCTGAGCTATTGCTGGCAATTATCAGTGACGTATTGGATTTTTCTAAGATTGAATCTGGGTGTTTCTCGTTGGCTCCTCAATGGAGCAACGTAAGAGACACTGTAACTTTTGTATTATCTGAACAAAAGAAGACAGCAGACGATAAAGGTTTGCCGCTAACAGTAACTAGCGATATCCCTGAAGGTGAACTTCATTACATCGACCCAAGTCGCTTGGCACAGATCCTATTTAATTTGATCGGTAACGCGATTAAGTTCACTGAGCGTGGGCATGTCCATGTTTCTATAAAGTACCAGCAGAGCTCTTTCTATATAACGGTGGAAGACACAGGGATTGGCATTAGCTCGCAACAACTTTCGTCGCTGTTCAGTCCATTTGTGCAAGCTGATAGCACAATCACACGTAGATTTGGTGGCACAGGTTTAGGCTTGGCCATCACTAAAAGACTGGTTGAACTGATGCGCGGGCGCATATCGGTAAAGAGTGAGCCTGGAAAAGGCTCCAAATTCGAAGTACAGTTGCCAGTGCTTACTAGAGTTACGAATAATCTGGCTAACAAAGAAGACGAATCTTCACGAGAGTTAAGAAGCCGTTATTCCGTGTTAGTTGTCGAAGACAATCCAACGAATCAAATGGTGATAAAGTTAATCCTTACAAGACAAGGCCACGAGGTTTTCATCGCAAGTAATGGTGAAGAAGCGATTGGCTTTATTGAAAGAGGCAACGAATCAATAGACATTATCTTAATGGATGTGTCGATGCCGGTCATGGATGGATTAACCACAACCAAATACATGAGAGACGCAAACATCAAAACACCAATCGTTGCGCTAACAGCACACACATCAGTAGAAGACAAATGTTCGTGCTTAGATGTCGGCATGAATGATTTCGTGACCAAGCCAGTAAGAACTAAAGAGATCACAGAAGCAATTGATCGATTAATGTTTGAAGTCTAATAAACGTATTCTTAATCGAAGATTAGGAAATATGTTTATTAGGTATTTTATGGTAAATAGCCTTACTGTTAAATAGAACATCGATTTGGTAGATAAACAAGAGGCAGGACATCGCACAAAGATACCTGCCTTATAAATACCAAACACCATTTAACATAATATACATAATACGCACCAAAAAAGGAGATTGAAATCTGAGAGGTTTCAGGGCCTGTTACTCGCGTAATTTTACGTATAGCGCCGCATGAATCTATCTATTTAATTACTGGCTGGCTTTGACTCCGCGTTAATTGGATTAAATCGTGATGGCTTTATCACATGT
The DNA here is from genome assembly GCF_041474095.1 of Vibrio sp. 10N.222.54.A3. Classification (NCBI taxonomy): domain Bacteria; kingdom Pseudomonadati; phylum Pseudomonadota; class Gammaproteobacteria; order Vibrionales; family Vibrionaceae; genus Vibrio; species Vibrio sp. 10N.222.54.A3. The sequence goes on along the minus strand of NZ_JBFRTN010000017.1, from coordinate 61,791 downwards.
CTGCTCAAACTTAATTAAGACTTCTAATTACGGATGCCTCTCCAAAGTTAGTCCAGAGTCTCTGCTGGTTGAGTGTTAAAAGCTATTACCCTGATTTTGCTTACCAAAAGAACCTAGATGATTAACGCTTCCACTAACTCTCGGTCTATTGTCCGTACTACCAATAAACTGAAAAGACTTGGTTACTCTTGTTCGCTAGATTTAACGGTCCCAAAAGACCAAGCGAACTCCCGAATCATCTAGTCTTGTTTACCTATGTTGGCTTGTTCTTCACCAAATTGAATCAACTATCAACGTCATCAGTAACATCCGTACTCGTTTTTCAAACCACTAACTTTGAATTTTCTGATGCCCAACGGTCATTGTTACCAAACTGCGTTGCCATCCAAAACGAACTTCTATAAACGACTTGGCTAATCGTAAGTTACAGTGCAACATAAATTCTATTAACCTCTGTCTGGACTATATTAACTTGTCTCATAACTGCGATAATGACACTTCTATTACCAACAAGTCTTTAAAATCAGATCTTTAGGCTAGTTCTCAATTAGTTAGAGTATCTTTTGTTTGTTAACATATTCTGGAACAGAATAACTTATTATCTTAGAAGGCTTTACATGAAAATCAGTACAATCGCCCTATCGCTATTCACCGCTTTTTTTGGCATCAGCTCGCAGGCGCTTGCTAGTGAAAACGAAAACTCACCTAGAGAGCATGGTCATTTTTATGCTGGTGTTGATATCGGCTTTTATAATGAAACTGAATTAGAATATCGTGGCAGCGCCATTGAAGATTCATCTGATCTATCAGACTTTAGCTATAACTTGGTTGGAGGCTACGAATTCAATACACATGATGTCGTCAAACTGGGGCTAGAAGCCGAGTACCGAAAAATCGGAAAAGTTAGCTATAACGACTTAATGGATATTGAAGGCCATGCTTTCTTCGTAAACATTAAACCAAAGTTTATTGTTGAAGGTGACGTATTAGATCTGTATGTATCTTTATTAGCCGGTGTTGGCTCTATGGATATGGAAGCGAAAGCTTTTGGAGTATCAGACTCTAAGTCTGAAGCAGCCTACCAAGTTGGTGCTGAGCTTGGTGCGATGGTAACAGACAACATCGATATCCATATTGGTTACCGCTATGCAAACGTTGAAATTGAATCCATCGATGTGTCACCTCAAACCGCTTACCTAGGTGCAAGGTACCACTTCTAAACTTGATTCACTCGTAGGCTCAATACTACTAAAGCCGTCCTTTTAAAGCTCGGCTTTAATTTTGATCACCTATTTCCCTACTCGACCTCTACTTTGACAATTCAATTCAACCATAAATAAAGTTACGTTGTATCTTCTGTAAAAAGTTACAACTTGAAAGCTTTGTCCTAACGCAAAATAAACCACTTTAACAGGCTACTACTTCGTGTTTAAATTTTGATCTATCAAACAGTTATATGAATAAATTTGGTGATTAAGCAATCAAGTGCTATGCATTCAATCCTTAAAAATAAATTAAAGTGTTAACATCAGGCAATTTTGTAAACTAGGTGTTTGATATGTTGCCTAAACTTTATAAGTTCAGATCGCTCCACGACAGAAACATACAATCTATTTCCGAGTGTTCGTTGTGGTTTGATTACGCTAAAACTTTTAATAACCCTTTTGAATCTAACCACGTATTCAACAAAGAGCTTCAACAAAACTTTAAGATCATGTGTTTCTCTCAGTCGAGCGACCACCCAATACTATGGTCGCAGTATGGTGACAACTTTAAAGGCATGTGTATCGAGTATGATCTCAACTGCTATAACGGTGAGGCCAATCTCAACTGTTTTGAAGTCCAGTATGAAGACGAACCGAATATGTTCCGCCCGGCATCGCTAAGAGGTTTACAAACATCAAGACTGGGAGCTGAGATATTCAAAATTAAGCATTCTAATTGGCGTTATGAAAAGGAATACCGCTGGGTATTACCTGATGACGAGATGATCGGAAATAAACTCTACCTTAATAGAGAGTGCCTAAGCTCGGTGATTCTGTCAGAGCACGCTCCTGCCGACAGGAAATTGAAAGTTCTGATGACTTGCCAGCGCCTTGGTATCCCTGTTAAACACGCAATAGCAAAGCAAGAGTCGTTTACCTTCGAAGTGGTCAGTTAAGTAGAGTGTAATCCTACTGTTTAGCGCCAAAACAAGACATTCACATAAAGTTACAGCGCAACAAAAAAGAGAGCGACATTAATGAGACTCTCTCTTTTTATTACATGTTCACCGTAAGCTTTCCCAGTACTTTATCTTGCATCTGCTCAATCGTCGCGATAGACATTTGAACAGTTGAAAACCAATAAGGTCGGTGCTTAACGTTAAATAGTTCACTATTATCTAACGCCTCGAAAACAGAATATTTTCTACCTTGAGCCAAAGCTGCACCATAAACCGTTCGCTCAAGTACTGGAATGTCATTCACTTCCTCTAGAAGTGCCCTCTTGATGAACTGATTTCCAGGGCTCCAATCTATAAATTCAACGAGGTTTTTTAGTAGCTTAAGCTCTAGCTGCTCGACCATTGATTCAAGAAACTGTGTGTTTGGCATCACCTCAGTACAAGCATAATATTCGTCATGCTTGTCACTTGCTTCACGATAACCAAGCATCGTTTTTACCAATGCGTCTTCAAACGTTGAAGAAAAGTGGTTACAAATTAAAAACAAAGGCAGAACTCTCAACACACCAAGTAAAATGCCTACGTTAGGATCTTTAACCGACGTTTCTTGAAGTCGAATTCGAGTCGCATTTGACGTCACGACCAAGTGTTGCCAAACCTTAGGTGTGATGTGTTTAATGTTGCCATCATTCCACTTAATCAGCTGTTGACTCATTAACAATGGGAACAATAAACGACAATTTTCTATTCCTATTTGTCGTGCTGCAACTTTTGGATCGAGAATTACCTTAGATTTCTTTCCATATTTATCTGCAAACTCTTGATTGGAAACAAACTCGATTAAACTTGAGCTCAATGGCCTACTTTTCGCGGATATTTCATGGAGTTTGGAAAAGTTTAAAGATGGCGAATACGCAACACTAGCGAACTGATTGTAATCGGGTAAGTCTGAAAACAACGAACTTATTAAGGTACCTTGAAGCTTCTCAAGCATTAGCGCAGAAGCGGCATTGCTGACATCATCGATAACGTATCGTAAGGTTTGTTGCTTCGCGTCGACTTTTTCACGATGAGCATTGACTCTATCCTGCTCGCAGCGCAATAAAATACGTTGATGGTGAGATATGCGGTCAGATTCATCAAATATGACACTATCACAATACCTATTTTCCAAACTTAGTAACGTGTCTACTGTAGATTGTGCGAGCTTATATTCAGGTGAGATTAACCATCGATTAAAGCGAGCTTCAACATTGATTGAGACCTTCCTTGAGATCTCAACTACTTCAGGGGTATAACTTTTATTTGCTAACAACAACCGTGACTTTCCTTTGCCGTAAATGCTCTTGTATCGGCATATCCTGCCTTTATAACAAAACTAATATTAATAGAAATTAGAGATTGGTTCACGAAATTGTTTCAATAAAATTAAGGATATTTAGTTATAGTGCGTTGAGAGTGGCTAGTGTGTGATATGTAGCCGGATATACTTTTCTGGAAAGCTGTATTTGAACCTTTTCTTCGTCGGTAGGTGTTTTTTCGCCTGCTTGCAAACTTTACTATCTCCAGACGTTCTCACCTTTTTGATTCTTGCATAACCTTTAGAGTGCTTCATCTCAATCATCAGATCGCAATAACCCTCGAAATCAACATTACTCTTGTTGAGCCTTTTCATGACGGTGACTTTTATCTTTTTAGCTACAGGATTAACCAATGCATCGTCGGGAAAAGCGACTGGGGATAAAAAACACAATAGTAATACTAGATATCTCATACTGCTCTCTCTTTGTTGAGGGTGAGAACAGTATGCGGAGATTTAAGAGAAATGAAGGATTAACTTAGTATGAGAATTGACCAGCTAACGCGTAACTCTCAACGATTACGCTTTCTTTGAGCCTTTAGACTTAAAACCATTATGCGGGAACACGTTACGAATACGTTGCTGTACGTTTTTAGGAACATCTTTAGTGAACTTGAGATTGTAACCAGAACGTTTTGCATACACTTTTAGCTCGCCTTTAAAGGTATTGTTATGACCAATCTCTTGAAGGTTGTGCTTAAAGCTCGGTGGAAGATGCCCTTTAACTTGTTCGATCGCCCCGTCGCTAAATTTAATTTTCAATACCGGTCGATCGACTGCTACTAACCAAAAAACTAATACCGCACCGATTAAGATTACGTACATCATAATGTCACCACTACTGTTGATGGTTATTTATCGTCAGAAAGGAGCTTGCTTAAGTCTTCTTTGAGGCTAGTCACCGTCTTGCTGGCCTGCTCACTACGAGACGCTTCGCTAACCAAATACTCGATGGCATCTGAGAGCGTACAACCTAGCTCGTTCGCACGTTGAGATAGCTTTTCCCATACACGGTAATCAAGGTCGATTGATTTCTTCTTTGTATGAACTTGTTCAGCATTGAAGTGGCGTTTTCGCTTAGCTCTGATCGCTTGTTTAAGCTTGTTATCGAGCTCAGGAGACATGTTGTTAGAGATCCACTCAAGAACACCCGTAGGCTGGTGTTCCAGCTTCAATAAGGCTTGAACAGCAACGTCAGCTTCACTTGAATCAATATGGCAAGTAATCGATTCACCTTCTTTCCACTTTTTGACCAGATAGTTCCATTTCCAACCACATTCCAAGTTTTCAAGTTGCTGATATTTCATGTCTAATCTCGAGAGTTAATCCTAGTGACAGCGTAACCCAGAATGGGTTATTTCACAATTATTGTCTTGAAAGAATAGACCAAGATCATACTTATATTAGCTTAGTGATTAGTAACTACCACATAGAGCTACAAGCGAGATCGGTTTTTCTATATACTCCCTACCTCATTATCATAATCAGAAACTTAAATGACTCAAGTAGATTGGCGACATGTTACGCCTCAGTACGACGAATATAGCGCTCAATTAGAGCAATTCCCTGACATCTCGCCTTTCCCGTTTTCAGATATTCAACATAGATTCAAAGATGCGCTAACCCGCTTTGTCCGTTTGTCTAACCTTTCGCGTGTTTTACTTGTAAACGCTCCGGACAATTCGATCTATCGTCAAATGATTGTTGAATCTCTAGTCACTGCTTTAGATGATCACACTCTACCGGTTATAAAAACTGAGTCTTTAAATGCTGTCTCTCTGTTTGACCAAGTTCAATCGAAAGACGGTAAGGTTATTGCGACAAAACCTGGCCTACTGGCTAGAGCAAACAACGGTTATCTGATCGTTTCAGCAAACCTGATCTTGGCAAACCCAGGAAGCTGGTTACTGCTTAAATCTGCGCTGCTTGGTGAAGCTGTAGAGCCTATCAGCAGTAACCCTGAACACTTGAATCAGTCGCCAACCTCACCTCTTACTTACAATATTAAGTTAATTGTAGTTGGAGACAGAGCTCAACTAGGTGACCTTGATTACCTAGACAGCGATATTCAAACCGGTTTTTGCCTATTCAGCGAAATTGAACAGGACATTAAGCTCTCAGAAGACACTCTGACTCAATATCTTGGTTACCTTAAGTGGCTTCAACAACGCTATGAATTACCAAACATCACGCAACAAGCGTTGACTGGCATTCTTACTGCCGGAGCAAGAGAAACCGAAGATCAAAGCTATATCCCACTGTGCCCTATTTGGCACAACGCGTTATTGAACGAAGCTTTGATTGAAGCCGACAATGGTGAGATTGATATTCACCATATCCAGCAAGCTCAACAGCACAAATACAACCGTGAATCTTATCTACCAGAACGCGCCCTTGATGATATTCGTGATGGCCAAGTCATTATCGAAACTGAAGGTGAACAAGTTGGTCAAGTTAATGGATTGACGGTCATCGATGTACCGGGACACCCAATATCGTATGGTGAACCTGCACGAATTTCCTGTGTTATTCACTTTGGTGATGGTGATATTGCCGATGTTGAGCGCAAAGCCGAGCTGGGTGGTAATCTTCATGCTAAAGGCATGATGATCATGCAAGCATTTGTGAGCAGCGCACTAAACCTTGAAGATCCATTACCATACGCAGCTTCCGTAGTATTTGAGCAGTCTTACTGCGAAGTAGATGGCGATAGTGCTTCTCTTGCGGAGTTGTGTTCTCTGGTTAGTGCTTTGTCTGAATACCCTATCAATCAACAAATTGCGGTTACAGGTGCAGTTGACCAATTTGGACGTGTGCAAGCTGTTGGCGGGCTAAACGAGAAAATCGAAGGCTTCTACCATGTGTGTAAGCACAACGGCTTAACAGGCGAACAAGGTGTGATCCTTCCAAGATCGAACTTAAGGCATCTTGCACTAAAGCCTGACCTTATTGAAAGCATTAAGAATGAAGAATTCCATATTTGGTCTGTGTCTAATGTAGACGAAGCAATTCCTCTCATTATGAACAAACCATTTAGAGACGATGAACAAGAAAGCGTTCTGAGTAAAATCGCGGAACGTATTGAAAACTTTGAAAGACATGAGCACCCTATTGGAATCGTTGGACGCATTAAAAACTGGTTTGTCTAGTACTGATCGGACTTGTTTAGCGTACACCTGTTCACTAATATGCACCTATCAAAAATCGGAGTAATTGATAATGCAAAACAAACGTGATTCTTACACTCGCGAAGAGCTTCTAGCATCAAGCCAAGGCGAACTATGGCCACAAGGCCCTCAACTACCAGCACCGAACATGCTAATGATGGATCGCATCACTAAGATGTCTGAAACTGAAGGTGATTACGGTAAAGGTTTAGTTCTTGCTGAGCTGGATATTACTCCTGACCTATGGTTCTTCGATTGTCACTTCCCAGGTGACCCTGTAATGCCTGGTTGTCTAGGCCTTGACGCAATGTGGCAGCTGGTTGGTTTCTACCTTGGTTGGGTTGGCGGCGAAGGTAAAGGCCGTGCTCTAGGTGTTGGCGAAGTGAAATTCACTGGTCAAATTCTACCTACTGCGAAAAAAGTAACTTACGAGATCCACATGAAGCGTGTTGTTAACCGTCGTCTAGTTATGGGCCTTGCGGATGGTCGCGTACTTGTTGATGGTAAAGAGATCTACGTTGCTAAAGATTTGAAAGTTGGCCTTTTCCAAGATACGTCAGCATTCTAATCTAATAGTTAGATTTTTAGTAAAGCAGCCCATGGCTGCTTTATTTTCGTTCCAATAAATTTAGTTATAGTGCATTAAAGTATCCCGTATTAAGCTTGAAACAGGATAAATCCACCAGCGATACGCTTATGATAGCGAAACTAGAATGCTACATAGCTCTGGGAGTCTTTGTGTTGTTCTGAAACTAACAAGGCTCCAGCCGTTGTAATCAACAGACAATGGAGCCCTGACCTTGAATTCTTTACGCCCTATCTACTTATAGAGACCTGATTGCTTGTCATCTTTGGCGTCACGCCATCCACCTAACCAATAAGACCGAGAATCCATTTGGCTATATGGGCAAGCTTCTTGCGACCGTCCATTTAAACCAGCCTTGTAGCCTTGAGATTGTGCTCGTTCTAGTCGATCACGCTTTTGTCTCTTCATAGTGCAGTCCTCATACGGGTGTTCCATTTACTAACATACAATGATTACAACTTTACGGAGTTTTTGTGACTCCAACTTTAAGAATCGGTCAAATTTTCACTTTTCTCAAGGCGAAAAAAAGCCCGAGTTCAGAATTGTGAACTCGGGCTCAGGAGATAAAATTATTTAAATTTTCTGCGGAACCCTAATAGACCAAGCACAGTCAAAGTTAACCAACCTAGGCTACCACCTTGGCGCTCAACTTTCTCGGTGTCGGTGCTACGAGTTACTACGCTATCAATGTCAGAGCCAGTGTCATACCTTGCTCCCTTGATTGGGATAAGCTTAACAGCTACAACCTTTTCGACTGCGTTAGATGAGGCACCACCACAGTATGAGTTGTGTGATGTTGTGTCATAAGGCTTATCATTACCGTCGACTGTACATTTGATAGCCGTTGCTGAAATCACGCCAGCATCATTGATATCCGTCGCATCAATGATTCTAAATTGGTTATTGTGACTAGACGCATCACCATCATTTGTTAAGTCATCTAACCACCATGCTTTACCACCAAAAATATCAACACGGCGTTCATCAGTTGAAGACGGGAGATCGTAAGGGTAAATAAAGCCTCTGTGTCTTCTTTCGCTGCCATCGACTTCACGAGTGGTTTCTGCATCAATTTGACCTACAATTTCGTTGTAATTGTTGACCGCTTTAGCTTCACCACTTGAACCATTAAAGAATATAGAGCTGTTCAAATCAAATTCAGCTACAGGATTCGACGCATCCTCAATTACAAAAATCTTGTTGCCAGCACTGCCACTCTCTGGCACATAACCGTTACGCTTAGCATAGCCAACAGCAAACAAATTGTCGTTAATATCGGTCGCTACAGAGTTACTGTATCTTGCATCATCATTTGATGAACCAGACTTAACTTCTGCGCCGCTAATCTCTTTAGTTGTCCATGTTGCATTGGTAAGGTCTAGTGAGTCGCTCACAAAAACACTTGCATTCATGTCTTGCAAGCTACCGTTACCATCAGCAGTGTTGTAGCCTACACCGTAGAAAATATCTACTGCGGGCTGATCGTCTGTTTGTCCTATAGTAATAGATCGCATGCTACCTTGGGCGAAGTAGTCATCCTGTTTAGCGTCACCACTTCGGAGCCAATTAATTTCTTCAGTCGTTGTACCGTCCCAAATAGCAGCTTTTGAACTAAACGTTGTATCCGAAGTATCGGTTTTAGGACCTTGAGTAGAAACACTACCTACATTGTAAACTGTGCCGTTACTAGCTTTGATAGCACGCCATGCTCGAGTTTCCGATGTACCTGCAGGCCCACTTGGTGTCGTTGTAAACATCGCATTATTGCGAATATCATCTTTGGATTTGATCCCCACAGGTTGGGCATTCTCATCTAAAGAATTGATTACCGTATTGCGAGTTTCAAAAGTATCCCCACCTTCAACAAACGCTTTCGCATTTACGTGAGTAAGGTCATTTCTTTCCTTACTCCAAGTGTCATTCCAACGGTTTTCAGCCCAACTTTCACATGTAGAATATCTCAGCTCTCGATAACAATAGTTTTCGAAATCATCACGCTCTTGAATGTACTGAAATGGTGCATCCATTGCGAATGGTACTTCTTCACGATAACTTACCGCTTCAAGCGTATCGCGAGTCTCACCAGCAAGTTTAAATGCACTATCGGTACAGTTGGTTGCAGCTGAATCGAAGCAACCTAACGCAAGCTCATTCTTCCCGTCTGTCGCAACACCAGGTTGAATCGCCACACCATAGATTTCAGAGGCACCTGTAATTGAAGGAGTGACTTCAACGACCTTGTAAAGCGCTGCGTTAGCATGAGTTGCCGCCAAAACTAGGGCTGCAACTGTAGTTAATTTAAATTTAGTACAAGTCATTATTACTTCTTAACTTTCCTGTTGTAGTGCCTCGAGCTCTTCCCAGCGCTCAAAAGCAACTTCAAGCTCCTGCTCTGCTGCAGATAGCTTATCTAAAACTGGTTGTGTCTGCTCTACAGATTTTGAAAAGAAGCTGGGATCGTTGACTTCTTCCTGAAGAGTTTCAATTTGAGTTTCCAATTCTTCTAAACGCATTGGTAGCGCTTCTAGTTCTCGTTGTAGCTTATACGATAACTTCTTAGGTTTAGCCTTAACTGGCGCAGTTTTGGGAGTTTCCTCAACTACTTTCTCGGGCTTTGATGGCTTTTCAACCTGTCGGTACTCTAATGCCTGCTTTCTTTGCTGCTGGGCATCATGGTAACCACCAACAAATTCTTCAATAACGCCATTACCTTCAAAGATCCAACTTGTCATTACCGTATTATCAACAAACTGACGATCGTGGCTCACTAAAAGCAGCGTACCCTGATAGTTGGCAAGCAAATCTTCTAAAAGTTCCAAAGTTTCGATATCTAGATCGTTGGTTGGCTCATCGAGAATCAGCAAGTTGTTCGATTTGAGGAAAATACGAGCTAATAACAGACGGTTTTTCTCACCACCAGATAGTGCTTTAACAGGAGTGCGAGCACGTTTAGGCGAGAATAAGAAATCTTGTAAGTAGCTAAGCGCATGACGCTCACGACCGCCTACTGTGACTTCTTGCTTACCATCCGCTAGGTTATCGATAACCGACTTCTCTGGGTCAAGGATCTCGCGGTATTGGTCAAAGTACGCCACTTCAAGTTTCGTACCGCAATGCAGACGACCTGAATCAGGTTTTAACTGGTCAAGTAGCAACTTAAGAACGGTACTCTTACCACAACCATTCGGGCCGATAAGAGCGATACGATCGCCACGCATGATGTTGAAGCTGAAGTCCTTAACAATTTCTTTGCCTTCAAAGCCAAAGTTAAGATTCTCAGCTTCAAATACAATCTTGCCTGAACGCTGGCCATCGTCGATTTGGATAATCGCTTTGCCCTGCACTTCACGACGGTTCAAACGTTCTTCACGTAGCTTCTTAAGCGCACGAACACGGCCTTCGTTACGAGTACGACGAGCTTTGATGCCCTGACGAATCCAAACTTCCTCTTGAGCAAGCTTCTTATCGAATTCAGCGTTTTGCATTTCTTCAACACGAAGCGCCTCTTCTTTCTCAACAAGGTAATTTTCGTAATCGCCCGGGAAAGAGCTCAATTTACCGCGATCAAGATCGACAATACGTGTTGCCATCGATTTAATGAACGCACGGTCATGCGAGATAAAGATGATTGAACCGCGGAAGTCTTTCAGGAAGCCCTCTAACCATTCAATGGTTGCAACATCCAAGTGGTTAGTCGGTTCGTCGAGTAGAAGCACGTCAGGGTCACATACAAGCGCACGAGCAAGTGCCGCTTTACGTTGCCAACCACCAGACAAATCTGTCAGTTTGGTTTCAGCAGTCAGCTTAAGTGCTGCCAATACGTTACTTACACGATCTTCAAAACGCCATGCATTAGCATGATCCAGTTGTTCTTGAACGCGAGTAAGGCGGTTTAGATTCTTTTCACTTGGGTCTGTCGCGATGAGATCCAGAAGATCATGATAGATCTTCAGCTGTTCGCCGATTTCAGCAAGGCCACCAGCAACATAGTCATAAACTGTACCTTGTTCATTACGCGGTGGATCTTGTTCTAGACGAGACACAACCACATCTTGCGTGATTTGCATCTTACCGTCGTCCATGATGATGTTTCCAGATAGGATTTTCATCAATGTCGACTTACCAGCGCCATTGCGCCCTACTAAACATATACGTTCGTTTTCTTGCAGCACGAAGTCCGCACGATCTAATAATGGGTGATCACCAAACGCTAATTGCCCATTATGAATTGTAAGTAATGCCATTCTTCTTTAACCAATCATTAAGTTCTAACAAGCCAAATGGCCAGTTAAGCTCTGAGCTTTGAGAAAGGTCAGAGCTTTCAAATTTGAGCACCGGAATAGTGACCCCGTAACGGGAAAAGAGCTCATCATCAAATGCAATGTCAACAACGTTGACGTGATGGCTAATGTTTAACTGTTCCGTGAGTTGGAATGCCATCTCACATAGATGGCACCCTTCTGTACTGTAGAGAGTCAGCACTATATATCCTTATACGATCTCTTAACTACTTATGTGTAATCAACCAGCAGTTATGAATGTGCTTATTGCGAGAGAAGTCCAATGGAAGTGTCTTCGCTGAGATATTCTGAGCCTTAAGACCTAACTCATCTAGAGCTTCCAAGTCCATTTTGAAGTGACGCTTGTTGTTAGAGAACACAATCGTGCCTTCTTCACGAAGAAGACGTTTAAGGTTTTCCATCAGCTGAATGTGATCACGTTGAACATCGAAAGATTGATCCATACGCTTTGAGTTAGAGAACGTAGGTGGATCGATAAAGATCAGATCATAAGAACCCTGCTCTTTAGCTAGCCATTGTAGACAGTCAGCTTGAACAAACTGATGTTGACGACCAACACGACCGTTAAGCTCCATGTTCTCTTTCGCCCACTCTAGGTAGGTATTAGACATATCAACAGTAGTTGTAGAACGAGCACCACCCACAGCAGCATGAACAGATGCACTTCCTGTATAAGCAAACAAGTTTAGGAAATCCTTACCTGCGGCCATCTCACCGATACGACGACGAGTGATCTTATGATCTAGGAACAACCCGGTATCTAGGTAATCATGAAGATTAACAATCAGCTTAACGCCATACTCGTTCACTTCTAAGTTCGATGAGTCTTGAGCCAATTTCTGGTATTGAGAACGGCCTTTCTGTTTCTGACGAACTTTAAGCACAACGTTGTTTGCTTCTACGCCTGTTACTTGAATAGAAGCACGGATGATATCGGTTAAGCGACGTTTAGCCTTCTCTTCCGGTACATCTTTAGGCGCTGCGTATTCTTGAATCACAAGATGACCTGGGTATACATCAATCGCTACATTGTATTCTGGTAAGTCCGCATCGTAGATACGGTAACAATCTAATTGCTCTTTCTTAGCCCACTTGCCAATTTTACCGATGTTCTTTTTAAGACGGTTTGCGAAGTCAGGAGCAATCAATTGTTCTTGCTCGCCTGATGGACGCTCTGACATCGGACGATCTGAAATTGAGTAGTTCTTTTGGTGACACGGTAACGCACCGTTGTTCAACTTGAACTGTTTATCTGCACGCATGCGTAAGCAGCTTAGTAGCTCGTCTGAGCTAGAGAAGATAGATGCGTTACAGCCACCAAATTCAGCTTTGAGCTGTGCACCGAATGCTGTGTAAAGTGCAATAAGACCCGGCTCGGTACCAAGACGTTCACCGTAAGGCGGGTTAGAAACAATCACACCATCAGTAAACTCTGTAGGACGCTTAAGCTTTGCAGCATCGCCTACTTCGAATTCAATCAACTCTTCAACACCGGCACGACGAGCATTGTCACGCGCAGTTTTGATCATACGTTCATCATTGTCGTAGCCATAGAACTTACATTCCACTTTCTTAACACCACGACGACCTTGAACGTTCGCTTCAGCTTTCACTTCAGCCCATAGCTCTGGTTCGAAATCTTCTAGTGATTCAAAACACCACTTCTGACGTTTAACACCTGGAGCCATGTTTGCAGCCATCATTGCCGCTTCAATCACTAACGTACCTGAACCACACATAGGGTCTAGGAAAGGCTTAGTCGCATCCCAACCACTACGAAGAAGAATCGCTGCAGCAAGTGTTTCACGCAGAGGTGCACGACCTGATTCTGGACGGTAACCACGTTGGTGAAGACCGCTGCCAACCATATCAACACCAAGAATCGCTTTATCACGGTGTAGACGAACGTGAATGCGAATGTCTGGATTCTCTTTGCTGATAGAAGGACGAGGCAGAGATTTCTTCTCAAAGCAATCAACAACGGCATCTTTTACTTTCATTGCACCGTATTGGCTATTACGGATTTCGTTGTTCGTACCATTGAAGTCAACAACAAAACGCTTAGAGCTATGGAATTGATTTACCCAGTTAACCGCAGTGGTTGATAGGTACAAATCCATGTCGTCCATACAAGTGAATTCAGAAAGGACACGTACAAATCGAGAAGCCAAACGGCTCCACAAACAACAACGATAAATTTGCTCATTGGTGGCTTTGAATTTAACACCTGCCTGAACAGGTTTTGCGTTTGTAATCCCTAGTTGGGTTAGTTCTTCAACTAATAAATTCTCAAGGCCATTTGAGGTAACCGCTAGATATTGATTCATAGTGTTCTTTTATTGATAAAAATGAGCTCGATTATACCTGAATTTGTTACTAGAGCATCACACTAAACTCGTCTTTTCATTGAATCTTTCTTCTAACTGGCTAGCAAACGCACAGTGTTGAAGCGATCGCTTACCCACATTCCCTTAGAACATAAGACCTATCAAACCAACACGATTCAGGACCAAATACCGACCAAAGCGACAATGTGAATTTATATTCACCCTACAATTGGTATATACCAAGAGTGAATTTAGTGTGGAAGTTAGCTACAAAAGGACATAAACAGGGAATAAAGATGGGTAAATTACACTTCTGGAGATAAAAACAGGCAGAAATTAAGGCGAAAAAATAGTCGTAAGTTCACTATTTAAATGGTTAAGCAGTGATGTATTTATCAGGATGAGGTTTTTTAGGCACAAAAAAAATCGGCTAATGAGCCGATTTTGGGGAAGATTTGACAGGTTGATGCGTTGCGATGTGTTTGAGAAATGATGGACTAGATTGAAGGCTAACCGACCATCGCAATGTGCGTTTGATGAAGAATAGCGTTCGCGTCTATCATTCTATCGTGCATGACCTTAATCGAGTCGCCAAAGCGTAACCCTTTTGAAGGTGTAAGCAGAAACTCTTCTAGATCGACAAATGCACATAGGCTCGCACACTCTCCCACTTCTAATACAATGAAATACCCTAAGCTATGCTCGTTATTCATTTGTACGATATCCCCTTCTTGAGGGTATTCGTGGCCAACGCCCTGTGAGTCGAAGAACCAACTCTTAGGCTGTACAGGCTTGTGGAAGCGCTTTGCTGCCACGCAATAAAGCGCGAGTTCAGCTTGGCGAGGCTCAGACAGTTCTAAGCCAGAAATTTGTTCTTTGAAGGTTTGGTATGAAGATGCGTCATCAACGGTGAATTCATTATCTCTAAACGCGCAGTCCACCAGCTTATTTCGGACCAGATTCGTTTTGAAAATCATATCCTCTCCGAGGTTTAGCATTAATGAACATTGCTGCTCATCGTAATACCAACTCCATGTATCGCTAGGTTTAAGCATCATTTCGTCTCACACTGTTGAACCATTCCATTAGGTAAAACGCAAAATTACCTTCAATTACAGTAATTTTACTGAGCAATAGGCAAAAAAAAAGAGGAAATGAATTCCTCTTTCTTATCGCTTTTCTCTACAACTCAGTGAGTTACAGTGTCTCTTTTAGTAAGACGATGCCAGATTGTCGCTTTTCAAAAATAAAAGCAATTTTCAGCTTATAGATTTTTAACGATGTCGCCAACTAGGCCTGGGCCTTTGTAGATGAAACCAGAGTAAACCTGTACAAGCTTCGCGCCCGCCATCATTTTCTCTTTTGCAGCAACATACGAGTCAACACCACCTACTCCAATGATCGGCAGTTTGTCACCCAGCTCTTCGTGAAGTTTACGAACTACTTCAGTACTACGAGATTGAACAGGACGTCCACTTAGGCCACCCGCTTCATCACAATGTTTCATACCTTCAACGATTGAACGATCCAATGTTGTGTTTGTTGCGATCACACCATCGATCTTATTTTTGATCAATGATTCACAAATTTGGCGAATTTCGTCGTCGCTTAGATCCGGAGCAATCTTAAGAGCAAGAGGAACATATTTACCATGCTTCTCTTCCAGTTCAGATTGTTTCGTTTTAAGTTCAGACAATAGATCGTCTAGAGCTTCGCCGTATTGTAGAGAACGAAGTCCTGGAGTGTTTGGTGAAGAGATGTTCACAGCAATGTAACCAGCGTATTGATATACCTTCTCCATACAGATCAAGTAATCTTCAGCGCCCTTTTCAATTGGTGTGTCTTTATTCTTACCAATGTTAATGCCTAAGATGCCATCGTAGTTCGACTTCTTAACATTCTCAACAAGGTTGTCGACGCCTAGGTTGTTAAAACCCATGCGGTTGATGATACCTTCAGCTTCAACAAGACGGAATAAACGAGGTTTGTCGTTACCCGCTTGCGGACGCGGAGTCACTGTTCCTACTTCTACGAAACCAAAACCCATTGCGCCAAATGCATCAATACATTCGCCGTTTTTATCTAGGCCAGCAGCAAGGCCAACTGGGTTTTTAAAAGTAAGACCCATGCACTCTACAGGTCGGTGAGGTAATTGTTGGCGATACAAAAGATCAATAGGTGTGCCTGTGAAGCGCTTGAAATTTTGAATTGCAAGATCATGTGCCTTTTCGGCATCAAGTTGGAAAAAGCCAGTTCTGGCTAGACGGTAAAGCATTGTGCCTCCGATAGAAAAAAGCCCCGTGTAAACGGGGCGCTATTATTTACTTATTTACCCAACTATTCAATCTATTACTGTCTGTAAGGGTAAGATAATCAAGTTTGCTAACGAATGAGGTTCATTATTAAGCAAACGTTATCGTTTCTTCAAGTTATTAAGCCATTTCTAATCTCAACCTTAGTACAGCCATCAGGTCACTTAACAACAAACAACGTTTGCGTCGAAGTTTGTTCTTCAAAAGTCGTTAGGCCTATTGTTTCCACTTTACCGAAACGAAAAAGGCAGACCTTTTGGCCTGCCCTTATACTTTTTCGTCTTATCTAGTAACTAGTCTTTTGACATGCAGTTTAGATTCAACAGCATCAATTCACGCAGTGCTACTGAGAACTTAGCAAACTCATGAACAGAACCTACTTTGAATTCGTTTAGGATGCTTTCCCAACGATGTAGAGAAACAGAGTTACTTTCCATCCAGTCATCAAGCGCTTTAATCACATCGATATCTGAAGCACAACCACAGTTAAGTACTTGACCAGTTAACTGGCGTTGCTGCCAATCCAGATCTTCTCTGAATGCTGCACGCGCCAGTGCTTGCCAGTTGTTGTCTATAGCTTGGCCATTGATTTGCTTCAAGAACCAGTGCAGTGACAAACGGTCGCCTAGGTTGAAGTAAAGCTTAGACGCTTGCTGTACTGTTTTACCTGTTTCACGAGCCACTGTAGATATATCCAGTGCTGAGTACAGGCTAGACAAACGAGCCACTGAATTAGCCAGCTCAGCGTTTACACCTTGGTCAATCCATACTTGAGCCATTGCTTGATGCTCTTCTACTTCTGAAGCCACTAGGTTTTCATCCAGCTTCTCAGTAATTGCGACGACATCACCTTGGTAAAGCTCAATCAATGCATTCACTGACTGTTTACCGGTACGGTTTCTTAGCAACCAGCGTGCTAGACGACGAAGCGTACGACGTACATGGTAAAGCAATTCGTATTGAGCTTCAGAACTTGAGATGTTGTCCAGTTCACGGATGCTCTTCAATACCTTACCCAGGCCGTAGATTTCACGTGATGCCGCGTAAGCATTCGCAATATCAACAATGTTCGCGCCCGTCTCTTCTTGCAAGCGAGTCACGAAGTTACAGCCCATCTCGTTAACCATTTGGTTAGCAAGCGCAGTCGCAATGATCTCTGCACGAAGTGGATGGTTATCCATGTGCTGAGAGTAGTTACGGCGTAACTCTGTTGGGAAGTATTGCATCAGTTGTTGAGCATGGAACTCATCATTCGCAATGTCATCACTCACAAGATCTTCTTTTAGAACCATTTTACCGTAAGCGATCAATACTGATAGCTCTGGTCTTGTTAGTGCTTGGCCCTGCTTCTCACGTTCTAGCAGCGTTTCGTCATCTGGGATGTATTCCAAACCACGGTCTAAGTACCCGGCTTTTTCCATTGTGTGGATAAAGCGGATTTGCTCTTTCACTAAGCCTACACCTTGATGCTCAGTAACAGAGATAGACTCAGCTTGGCAGTAAGCGTCGTCTAGTACGATTTCACCTACTTCATCTTCCATAGATTCAAGAACTTGGTTACGTTGCTTAACGGTAAGATCACCATTAGACACCAAGCCATTCAAGAAGATCTTAATGTTAACTTCGTTATCCGAGCAATCTACACCACCAACGTTATCGACAAAGTCAGTATTAACTCGACCGCCCGTTAGAGCGTATTCAATACGACCCAATTGAGTCATACCCAAGTTACCGCCTTCACCAACAACCTTAGCTTTCAGGTCACGGCCATCGATACGTAGCACGTCATTTGCACGGTCACCCACATCGGTATGAGTCTCACTAGAAGACTTAACGTAAGTACCAATACCGCCGTTCCAAAGTAGATCAACTTTCATAGACAAGATCGCTTTGATCAAGTCGTTTGGTGCCATTGATGCTTTCTTGGTACCCAGCATTTTCTGAATTTCAGGTGTCAAAGAGATAGACTTCGCTCGGCGAGAGAAGATGCCACCACCTTGAGAAATCAGGTCTTTATTGTAATCTTCCCAACTTGAACGAGGCAGATTAAACAGACGGTCACGCTCTACCCAGCTTGATGCTGATTCTGGATTCGGGTCAATGAAGATGTGCATGTGGTTAAACGCAGCTTGCAAGCGAATGTGCTTAGATAGCAGCATACCGTTACCAAATACGTCACCCGCCATATCACCCACACCAATGGCAGTGAAGTCTGTGCTTTGACAGTTAATACCCATTTCGCGGAAGTGACGTTTAACCGATTCCCAGCCACCTTTCGCCGTGATACCCATGGCTTTGTGGTCGTAACCGTTAGAGCCACCCGATGCAAACGCATCACCTAGCCAGAAGTTGTACTCTTCAGCTACTGAGTTCGCTAGATCTGAGAATGTCGCGGTGCCTTTATCGGCTGCAACAACCAAGTATGGGTCATCTTCATCGTGACGAACAACGCTCTTAGGTGGGATAACCTCACCTTCAATGATGTTGTCTGAAACGTCTAGCAATGCACGGATGAAGCGCTTGTAACAACGTTGACCTTCAGCAAAGATCTCGTCTCGGCCAGACATCATGTGTTGACGCTTACAAACGAAACCACCTTTAGCACCAACCGGTACGATAACCGTGTTCTTAACTTGTTGCGCTTTAACTAGGCCTAGAATCTCAGTACGGAAGTCCTCTTGACGGTCTGACCAACGTAAACCACCGCGTGCTACTTTACCGCCACGTAAATGCACACCTTCAATGTCTGGTGCGTAAACGAAGATCTCAAACGCAGGAACCGGCGCAGGGATATCTGGAATCTCGCTTGGTCTCATTTTCAGAGCCAACCAAGGTTTAGACTGCTTATTCTCGTCTACTTGGTAGTAGTTAGTACGAAGCGTTGCAGTGATCATTTCCATGTAGCGACGAATGATACGATCATCATCCAAGCTTTCTACATGATCCAACTGTTCAGTGATCTTCTTAATAAGATCTTGTTGGCCTTTTACGCTGCCCTTCAGTTTCGGGTCAAAACGCTTGCCGAATAGGCTCACTAGCCCTTTCGCTAATTCTGGGTAATGAGACAATGTGTCTTCAATGTATTGTTGGCTGAATGGGAAACCAACTTGACGCATGTAACGAGCATAAGCACGTAAGATTGAGATTTCACGGCCAGAAAGACCAGCGCCAAGTACTAAGCGGTTGAAACCATCGCTGTCTAACTCACCCGCCCAGATTGCCGCAAAGGCTTGTTGGAAAAGATCGCGAGCTTCACGAAGATCAATGGTCTTATCGCTCTTGTGCAGCATAGAGAAATCAAGGATCCAATAGGTCACACCGTTGGTTTTACGCACTTCATATGGAGATTCACCGATAACGCGTAGGCCAAAGTTTTCAAGCATTGGCATAACATCAGAAAGGTGAATTGGCTCATCGCTGTGATAGAACAACTTCAAACGAACGGCTTTTGAATCTGCCGCTTCTTCTTGAGGACGGTAGAAAAGCATACCCAGTTTGTTGTCTTCACTTAGCGCTTCTAAACGTTCAATGTCGGCAACAGCAGAACCTGGCATCATGTCTTCTTTGTACGAACGTGGGAATGCACGCATGTACTCTTTCGACAATGGAAGACCTTTGCTTTCACCGAAGTTTGCAATGATAGATTCAGACAGACGGTCATCCCACGTAGACGATACTTCCATTAAATTTTGCTCAATTGTTTTCACGTCCACATCCATGTTGTTGTTATCAACACGAACAATATAGTGCGTTCTTGCTAGCGGGCTTTCAGAGAAGTACGTTGTAAATTCAACCTCTTCTTCACAACCAAAGTACTGTTTCAAGATGCGCTGTGTTTGGCGACGAAGCTCAGTGTTGTAACGATCTTTTGTTACGTAAACCATGCAGCTAAAGAAACGACCAAACGGGTCTTTGCGAACAAACAAACGCAGGAGATCGCGATCTTGCATTTGTACTACGCCCGTACCGACTTCTAGTAGCTCTTCTTCTCGAGCTTGCAGCAGTTCATCACGTGGGTAGTTTTCAAGAATGTTGTGCAGCGCTTTGTAAGAGTATGAACCTTCACGGTAACCACTCGCATCCAAAATACGTTCTACTTTCTCGCGAACAAGAGGAATCGTTTCAACGGTTTGGTTATAAACGGCAGATGTGTAAAGACCAGTAAAGCGGTGCTCACCAATGACCTTACCGTTCTTATCGAACTTCTTAATACCAATGTAATCGTTGTAAGCTGGGCGGTGAATGCGTGAAGCCGTGTTGCCCTTGGTTACGATAAGCACATAAGGCTTTTTCGCTTCAAGACGTGCCGAATCAGAAAACTCAGATAGCTTAACGTTACGTACACGATCTGAGTTCGCAAACAAACCAAGACCTTGCTCCTTGGTCGGTTGCAGTTCAGTGTCGCCGTTAACTGAAACTAGGTCATATTCCTTATAACCCATGAATGTAAAGTTGTGTTCACCTAACCAACGAAGAAACGCCAACGTTTCATCAAAACGTTGGCCATCTACAGGAATGCTCTCTTTCTGCTTTTCTACTTGATTGGTTACTTCTTCAAGTCGTTCTACCATCTTCAACCAATCGTTCACAACTAAGCTAGTATCGGTAAAGATATCCAGTAGCTCCGTTTTAAGAGCTGTCATTTCAGCTTTACTGCTAAGACGGTCAACCTCAATATGGAAAAGCGATTGGAATGCACCTTCGTTATTGCTTACACCGACAACACTGCCCTTATCTGAGCGAGAGATTTGTGTTGGGTTATGAAGCATAAGGTGAGAAGAAAGGTCTAGGCGAGTCAATGCCATTTTTACGGAATCAACAAGGAATGGACTGTCTGGAACGACTATCTCAACGATAGTATGAGTAGACTGCCAACCTTGACGACTTACCGTCGGGTTGAATACGCGTACAGAGATTTCGTCGGCTTTCTTTTCATTGATGTGATGCCATAAGCTAACTACAGCACCATATAAATCGGATTCGTTTCTCTGAGTTAGATCGTCGTGAGAAACGTTACTAAACAAGTGTTGAGCAAGTTGAGTTACGAGAGGTCGATGAGCAAGGTCAAGTTTGTCTTGAATCAGCTTGTAAACTTTTTCAAGTAAAACTGGAACCACAGTTTCACGTGCGGTCATAGTCACACTCCACAATTAGAATTATATTTTATTATTAGGGGGATCACTTAATCTGGTGTTTGAAACGTGCCGTTGAGCTCTTTTCTACTAACGAGTTAAGCAAAGGTAATGCATTCATTTATTGTAAAAGCATTATTGAAAAATAGTTAATTGTTTTGGAGGTGGTAAGAGGTGAAATGTTTGATTATGTGATTAAGATTCCTTTTAACTCACTAGGCATGCCAAGGTTTACAGAGCTTCTAACTTAATAAACTTATTTTTTTGGTCAGTTGTCAGCCTAAACTGCCCTCTAACCCCTATTTGTGTAAGAAATGGTCTGAACCGAGTTGCAGGTAACTGTAAGCGTAAACCTGTTGTTGTTATCACTTGAACTTTACTTGCCGTACCAGAATAGCTGGCCAAAAACTGCTGATATGAGATGTTAAGTTGGAAAATATAGCGATTCATACGATACCTGTATAAATATACAGTGCCAGTGTTTTTTGGCACTTTTAGATGTCTGACGGTGAAACTGAACTTGAAGCTGCTCTAGCTTATCGAAAATTCGATGAACCAGAAACAAAAAATCAGTGGCAGATATTCTCTACCACTGATGACCTTTCGTTGTAGCAAACAGTTTATTAGTAAACCGCTTATTAGCAAACAGTTACCTGAATGCGCGCTGACTTAAGCCTCTAGTGCTTTCGTCACTTTCTCAAACAAGTCTTTTGCTAGGTTGTCCATGTTCTTTAACGTCTCTAGTTCTTTTTTGATAAGAGCTTGACGTTCATCATCGTACTTACGGAACTTAAGTAGCGGGTCAATCAGACGTGAAGCCACTTGCGGGTTGCTGCTGTTCAGTTCTCGTAAGATCTCGCCAGCAAATGCATAGCCTTGACCAGACTTGTCGTGAAATTGAACCGGGTTCATGTTTAAGAATGAACCGACCAAGTTACGGGTACGGTTCGGGTTCTTCAAACTGAACGCCTGGTGCGACATCGACGCTTTGATCACTTCAAGTGCGTTTGAACTTGGGTTTGTACCTTGCAATGCAAACCACTTATCCATAACAAGACCATCGTGTTTCCACTTGTCACTGTAATCCGCCATCAAGGTTTCACGACATGGTAGTTGTGCACTGTTTGCCGCACCCATTGCTGCCATTGTATCTGTCATGTTGTTTGCTTGTTGGTACATAGCAACAACCAAGTCATTACCCTTTTCAGTATGCGCTAAGTAACTTAAACAAACTTTACGCAACGTACGCTTACCAATTGAATCATGGTCAATCGTGTATTCTGCTAATGCATTGCTGTGGTAAACCGCAGCAAGTTCATCTTCAAGCTCTTTTGCTAACGTTACTTTCATTGAATGAAGTACTGACGCAACCGCATCGATGTCGACACGCTCGTACCAACCCGATACTTCATTGTGGCTTGGTAGAGAAAGCATTTCTGCAATAAACGCAGGCTCTAGTGAATCACTCAACAGTACGCCACGGAATGCATCAACAACAGAATCAGAAAGCTCAAACGCTTGACCCTGTTGAACCTTCTCAACGTTGCTGCGAATGTACTTCGCCAATAGCATTTGACCCGCATCCCAACGAGAGAATTCATTGCGAGCATTCACCATCAAGAAGATCAGTTCTTCATCTGAGTAGTCATATTCCAATTTCACTGGCGCAGAAAATTCACGAAGTAATGATGGGATCGGTTGCTCAGAAACGTTTTCAAACACGAACGTTTGCTCTGCTTCTTTCACATCTAATACATTATGAACTGGCTTGCCGTTACATTGTAACTCAAAAACTTCACCCGCAGCTGTGTACAGCTCGATATCAAGAGGAATATGCAGAGCCTGCTTTTCCGTTTGCTCATGAGTTGGCGCTGTTACTTGGCGAGTTGTTAACGTGTACTGTTTCTTCTCTACGTCGTACTTACTTTCAACAGACAGCGTCGGCGTACCAGACTGGCTGTACCATAAGCGGAACTGAGATAAGTCAACGCCCGACGCATCTTCCATTGCCGCGACGAAGTCTTCACATGTTGCAGCCGTACCATCGTGACGTTCGAAGTACAGCTTCATGCCTTTTTGGAAACCATCTTCGCCCAACAATGTGTGGATCATACGGATCACTTCACTGCCCTTTTCGTACACGGTCAAAGTATAGAAGTTATTCATTTCTATCACTTTTTCTGGACGAATTGGGTGAGACATCGGACTTGCGTCTTCAGCGAATTGTGGCCCACGAATAATACGAACATTGTTGATTCGGTTTACTGCGCGAGAGCCAAGATCAGATGAGAACTCTTGATCGCGGAATACGGTTAAGCCTTCTTTCAAGCTCAGCTGGAACCAATCGCGACAAGTCACTCGGTTACCGGTCCAGTTATGGAAATATTCATGGCCGATTACTGCTTCAATACCTAGGTAATCTGTATCCGTTGCAGTTTGGTCGTTTGCTAGAACGAACTTCGAATTGAATACGTTCAAGCCTTTGTTTTCCATCGCACCCATGTTGAAGAAATCAACGGCTACGATCATGTAGATGTCTAAGTCGTACTCTAAGTTGAAACGTTCTTCGTCCCACTTCATTGAGTTGATCAAAGAAACCATCGCGTGGCTCGCACGGTCTAGATTGCCTTTATCAACAAAGATTTCTAGGTCAACTTTACGACCCGATTGTGTAGTGTATGCGTCACGAAGTACATCAAAGTCACCCGCTACTAAAGCAAACAAGTACGCTGGTTTTGGATGTGGGTCTTGCCACTTCACCCAATGACGACCGTTTTCAGCTTCACCTTCATCTACACGGTTACCATTACTTAATAAGAATGGGTTCTCTGCTTGGTCTGCAATTACCGTTGTAGTGAATTTCGCCAACACATCTGGGCGATCCATGTAGTAAGTGATACGGCGGAAACCTTCAGCTTCACATTGAGTACAGAACGCGCCACCCGACTTGTACAAGCCTTCAAGTGCACTGTTCCCTTCAGGGTTAACTTCGGTAACGATGGTTAGAGTAAATTCTTTTGGAAGGTCATTCAGCGTAAGTTGAGTTTCAGACTGCTCGTACTGAGTCCATTCGTTGCCTTCAACCAAAACAGAAACCAACTTCAAGCCTTCACCATCAAGTACTAATGTCGTGCTGTCTTTCTCCTGCTTAACACTAGAAACAGCCGTAACAATGGATGCTGAGTCGTACAAATCGAAAGTAAGATCGATTTCAGAAATCGTGTGAGATGGTGATTGATAATCTTTACGATACTTGGCTTGAGGTGTATGTGCCATGACGGGTTCCTTTTGATCGTTATACGTAATTATTTTTTAACTGTATATATCTAAAGGTTGAGCGCCAATAAAACAAGGGGAATATTAAAAAAAGGAGGCATTGTAAGAAAATGCCTCCATGTTTTGCTATTTTATCAATCAAATCAGACAGGAACGCCTAAGAAATGAACTGTGCACAATATTATCAACGAGTACGCCGTTACTGCTAAAACTCACGATTATCGAATGCGATTGAGTACCGCAAACATATCTCCCTCTTCACCTTGCAGCGTTAACACATCGCTGTTCAGTGTATATCGAGTGCCGTGTTCACCGTTCTCATAAAGTAACACTAGTTGATCGCCTTCTGTGTAATACACCCCGCGACGAATGACTTCACCACCTTCTTCATCTGATACTCGGAACATGAATATAAAGTCCGGCTGAAGGACTAAATCCATTTTTTGAATGTTACTCGCACGTAGATCGCTTCCAGACAGTTGGGCACTTGACCAGATTCCCGCCAATGCATTTGGCAAGGCCTTAGTGAACATAACACCGTTAAGATTCAGCATGTTGTGATTACTGCTGTACGCGTAAACCTGAGGTTCTGAGGTATTCAAACCCAAAATAATCGTGTCTTCATTGGCGTTATACAAACCTTCCCAATGATCGACACTGTAGTCTTTCTTTTGGATATCGATAGTGAATGAGTAGTTTGAATCAAGAGTGAGCTTGATCGCTCTAAAGTTTTCAGTGCCTTGCTCAGGATCAGGGTTCATCAAATACCAATCGCCAAGCAGCAAAGGAAGGTCAAAATGGGATAGATTACTATCACTTTTTGATTGTTGGCTACTCGAAGCGACCTCACTCCCAAAAGCCACAAAACTTAAACAAGATAAAAATAGTAGAATCCATTTCATAAGCGTCCCCTCGTTTTCTTTAAGCTTAGGCACGTAATGAATAGAAAGCGAAAAAATATGATCTAAGTCACTAAATTTTAAGTGCGAAGTAACTTAAATGTCATTATCACTCGAAAAATAGTACTTAAGTTTAGTTATTTTTACGGTGCACTTCACAGTCGAAAATCAAATAACAGTGGTTCTGGAACAAGTTAAAAAGCGAGGAAGCATGCCGTTAGCGTGACATCATTCTAGGCAAGAACGCAGGTACAAAAAAAGCGAGCCTAAGCCCGCTTTTCAAATAGTAAGTCTTTAAACAATCACCTTTAACAGGTGTTTTGTTTATTTCTTGATCATATCCAGCATGATAGCAACTGATTCATCAAGATAAGCATCCGGGGCTTCGTAGTCTTTGGGAATATCATCCAACGTTTTAAATGCCTCTAACTTAGCGGCTTTTTGACGTTGGTTAATACGCTCTAGACGAAGCGCATCCGCGTCATCACTCTCTTGTTTACGAACCTTTTCATTGAGGGAAAGGTCGTTGTCGTCTTTATCTGCCTTATACTTTTCAATATCTTGCGCGATAAAGCCAAACTCCATGTCTGTTGCGATACGAGCTTGGTGCTTAGCCGTCAACGCTGCGATTTGCTCATCGTTACGCTGTAACACTGAGTACTTCGCTTTGTCGATGCTGTCCCAAGGAAGAGCATTATCCTCAACACTTTCACCGGTATCTGCAGGATCAATTGGTGTTGGGTAAGCAATATCAGGCACTACGCCCTTGTTCTGCGTACTACCACCATTGATTCGGTAGAATTTCTGGATTGTGTATTGAACGTAGCCCAACTCTTTATCGAACAAATCATAAATATGATTCAAAGAGCGATGCTGTTGCACCGTACCTTTACCGAAAGAGTTTTCACCCAAGATAATTGCACGACCGTAATCTTGCATCGCTGCTGCAAAGATTTCAGATGCTGAAGCACTATAGCGATTCACCAATACCGTTAACGGGCCTTGGTAACTAATTTGACCATCAGTATCGCTGTTCACTTTGACACGACCGTAGCTATCACGAACCTGAACAACAGGTCCCTCTTTGATAAACAAACCAGAGAGTTCAGTTGCTTCAGTCAGTGCACCACCACCGTTGTTTCGAAGGTCAACAATAATACCTTCAACACCTTGCTCTTTAAGCTCGGTGATCAGTTTATCGGTATCTTTAGAAAGGCCAACGTAGAAACTTGGTACTTCTAGTACACCAATCTTCTTGCCGTCTTTCTCGATCACTTCTGATTTAACAGCGCGGTCTTCTAAACGAATCTTATCGCGAACAATTGTGACAACGTGACTTTTTGCATCTTTACCATCTGGCAAGATCTGTAGCTTAACTTTAGTCCCTTTCGGGCCTTTAATAAGTTGTACTACATCGTCTAAACGCCAGCCGATAACATCAACAATCTCTTCGCCATCTTGACCAACGCCGACAATACGGTCGCCATCACTCAATTGTTTGCTGTTTGACGCAGGGCCACCAGCAACTAAAGAACGAATAACAGTGTAGTCGTCGGTCATTTGAAGTACAGCACCAATACCTTCTAGAGATAGGTTCATCTCAGATTGGAATTGTTCTGCATTTCTTGGAGAAAGGTAACTTGTGTGAGGATCAACTTCACGCGCAAATGCGTTCATGTAGATCTGGAAAGCATCTTCATTATGCGATTGCGTAATACGCTTCATCGCATTGTTGTAACGCTTTTCCAAAACTTCTTGAATCTCTGGCCACTCTTTACCAGTAAGTTTTAGATTCAACGCATCATATTTAACGCGTTTTCTCCAAAGCTCATTCACTTCAGCGATATCTTTTGGCCACTCAGCTTCACTACGATTGAGCTCAATACTTTCATCGGTATCAAACTTAATCTCTGTATCTAGCAAAGACAATGCATATTGAAAACGTTCAAAACGCTTCTGCATAGACAGATTATAAACATCGAATGCAATCTGGTTATTGCCCGATTTCAGCTGATCATCAATTTGTGTAGATGACGCAGAGAAAGAGTCAATATCAGCTTGAGTGAAGATATTACGATTATAATCCAGCATCTCTAAGTAACGATTAAAGATAGCTTGAGAGAAATCATCGTTGAGATTGAAGTGTTTATAGTGAGAACGAGTAAATCGAGAAGTAACACGTTTACTAGCAGTTTCGTGTTGGACCTCAGGAGCGAGTAGAGGTAAATCGTCCTGATCTAATTTGGCTTCAAGAGCCTGAGCTGAAGCTGCTAGCCAAAAGCTAGCAGCAATCAGTGTCAATTTTGAACGGCATTTCATGCGTAGGAGTATCTCCTTTAAGCGCGCAAGTGCTCCGCTTTAACAACCATTTGTAGGCCGTTTGCTAACTGAACACGCACATCTTCCTTATTGATTTCAACAATGGTCGCAGCCATGTTTCCTTTACCCATGTTCACATTTACTTCTTTGCCAGCGATGAATTCGTCAGCGTTCAAAGCGCGTGTTTCTACAGGCTTTTCTACTTTTGGTGCTTTAGGCGCTTGACGACGAGGCTGTTGAGCTTTCTTCGCCTTAGGTTTCGCTTTGCCTTCTTCACGAGCTTTTTGTGCTTGTTCTTTACGACGAGCCTGAACTTTCGCTTTGCTTTCAGCAAGTGTAGCTTTAGCGTGTTCAACGTGCTCTTCTTCTAGTGTGCCACACGCGTTGCCGTCTAGGTCAACACGTTCTGCGCCAGCTTTTACGCCGTGCAGGTAACGCCATGATGATGTGTACTGTCTTAACGCTGCACGAAGCTGAGTCTTACTTACTTTTTCGTCTTCATTTAGACGTTCAGCAAGATCTTGAAAAATACCAATTTTAAGTGGCTTCGCTTCACCTTCTAGAGTAAAGCATTTAGGGAAACATTCAGCAATATATGCGATAACTTCTTTGCTGTTTTTTAACTTTTCAGTGTTTTCCATGTGGGTTCCTGGTTTTTGCGGTTTTCCGCGAGCATTAAGAAAATATTTTTACGTATTATAGAGAGATGCTTGGGAAAAACCACAGTAAGAGAATAATTTATGCCTTGTTCGCGTGCGAATTAAGCAGCTTTTCCACTTCTGCCATGAAAAATGTCAATCCGTCCTCGTCAATTTGAGAAAAACGACCAACATTTGGGCTATCAATATCAAGAACACCCGCTATTTTTCCGCCAATCGAGAACGGAATAACGATTTCTGAGTTACTTGCAGCGTCACAAGCGATGTGACCTTCGAACTCATGAACATCATGAATGCGCTGAACTGTATTCGACGCAACCGCAGTTCCACACACACCACGCCCGACCGGAATTCGCACACAAGCAGGTTGACCTTGGAAAGGGCCCAGTACAAGTTCGTCTTTTTCCTTAGCTAAATCCTGCTTCATTAAATAGAAACCCGCCCAATTCAAGTCATCCAATTCCATGAATAATAATGAACTGATATTAGCAAGATTAGCAGTTAGATCGGTTTCTGATTCAATTAATGCAACGGCTTGTTTGGTTAAGCGTTGGTAATGTTCTATTTTCATATTAACTTCCAATTAAATTGAGACTTCCATTATCAAGAGAACGCAGTAGAATGCGGCCATCAAACTAAATAGGACTTATTCTCATTACAATGAACAATTCAGAAGACACTATTAGCCGTTCTTGGTTAATAACTCAAGTAAAAAAACACAAGTCCAAATTACTGTTTGCTAACATTATTGCCATATTTGCAACTCTCATTAGTGTCCCTATCCCGTTGCTCATGCCATTAATGGTTGATGAAGTATTACTCGATAAGCCCGCTTCAGGCTTAGAGATGATGAACCACCTACTTCCATCTTCATTACAAACACCGACTGGCTATATAGCACTAACTTTGTTGTTAGTGATTATCATGCGCTCCGTTAGCCAAGCGTTGAACATTCTGCAAGGGCGTCAGTTTACGCTTGTGTCCAAAACAATTACCTATCAAATGCGCAGCAAGATGATAGATAAGCTTGGTCGCATTAGCATTAGACAATACGAAACCAAAGGCAGTGGCGGTATTAATGCTCACCTAATAACAGACATAGAGACAATAGATAAGTTCATTGGCTCGACTCTTTCTAAATTTATCATCAGCTTCCTGACCGTGTTCGGGACAGCGATCGTGCTGTTGTGGTTAGAGTGGCGTTTAGGATTGTTCATTCTACTGGTCAATCCTGTTGTTATTTATTTCTCTCGTAAACTAGGCAGCAAGGTTAAGCACCTTAAAAAGTACGAGAACCAATCTTTCGAACGTTTTCAGAATCGCTTGGTGGAAACCTTAGATGGTATTTACCAACTGCGTGCAGCGAATAAAGAACGCATTTTTCTCGATGAGCTTAAGATTCAAGCAAACCAAGTAAGAATCGATGCCGACAAATACGCTTGGCAATCTGAAGCTGCTGGCCGCGTTTCGTTTCTGCTGTTCTTACTAGGTTTCGAGCTTTTCCGTGCCGTCGCGATGCTAATGGTGTTATTCAGTGACTTAACCATTGGTCAGATTTTCGCGGTATTTGGCTACTTGTGGTTCATGTTAGGCCCGGTCCAAGAGCTACTAGGGATTCAATTCTCTTGGTATAGCGCGAAAGCGGCACTACAACGCATCAACGATCTTCTTCAGTTAGAAGAAGAGAAGCGCCCTATCAGTAAAGTGAACCCATTTACTGAAGATCAAGAAGTGACAGTTGACATCGAAGACGTTACATTCTCTTACACATTAGAAAACACTGTTTTAAATAGGCTATCGCTGCACATCCCTGCAGGTAAAAAAGTCGCTTTGGTCGGTGCGAGTGGAGGGGGTAAATCTACGTTAATCCAGTTGCTGATTGGGGTTTACCAAGCAGACTCAGGTTGCATTCGCTATAACGGTGAAACAACCGATGACATCAGCTTTGATGTAATACGCAATCAAATTGCCGTTGTTTTACAACAACCTATACTCTTTAACGATACATTAAGGCATAATCTGACCCTTGGTGCTGAATACGACGAAATGTCGTTGTGGCGTGCGCTTGAAGTCGCTCAAATGCAAGATGTCATCAAGCAACTGAGCAATGGCTTAGATACACAAATTGGTAGGAATGGCGTTCGACTGTCTGGTGGTCAACGACAACGCTTAGCAATAGCTCGTATGGTGCTGAGCAATCCTAAGTTTGTTATTCTTGATGAAGCGACATCTGCACTCGATACAGCAACAGAGTCAGCACTGCATAAAGCGTTGAGCGAGTTTTTGAAAGATCGCACAACTTTGATAGTGGCTCATCGATTATCAGCGGTGAAACAAGCCGATCTAATCTATGTTTTAGAAGATGGACAAGTCACACAGACGGGAACACATGGTGAATTGGTTGAACAACAAGGACTCTATCAAACACTCTACGGCAGTGTGCAATCGCACGCCTGATGTTTGTGGCTCTGAGTCTTTAAGTCGGGTTGCTAACCTAACTTACGTTTCAACTTGGGAGGTCGCGTGACCTCCCCATCCGTAACCAACCCTTTATCAACAAAACACCAATGCGACAGCAGCTCAGTGCGTCTTTGCCAGGGCTGCGAACTTCCCGTAGATAAAATGGACATCCCTTTAGGGAAATCAGCTTACTGTCCAAGGTGTGGTACTCAGCTTTATAGAGGCGGTACCCCTAGCCTCTCTGGAAACCTAGCAATCGCAATTACCTGCTTATTGCTGTTTATCCCATCGCACTTTTTTGAATTCATCAGTATTCGCCTGATTGGCGTCATGATACCCGCGACGTTACCATCGGGTGTTTTTACCTTAATGGGCGAAGGCTTCCCTCTGCTTGGCTTACTGATCCTGTTCTGCAGTTCGATCGCTCCGTTGCTCGTGTGTACATCGGTACTCATTACCCATTTATCATTGCGATTCAAATTTTTTACACCATTTAGGTATGCGTTAGCCATCATCCAGACATTAAAACATTGGATGATGTTGGATGTGTTTCTGGTAAGTTTGGCGGTCTCATGTTTCAAACTGCAAGATTACTCAGATATTTTTGTCGGCCCTGGATTGGTTGGCCTCATTCTTCTGCAGCTTTTCAGTGTATTGTTGGTAAGCCGCATCAGCGTGCGTCGCTACTGGGAAGCTTGGACAAAAGAATCTGACTACTCATTTACTGAAAGTAAGAACGTACACTGTCACAACTGCCACCTATCTCAACCGGATGGGCATACTTGCGTGCGTTGTCACCATGACTTATACCACCGCAAGCCCTACTCTATACAGAAGACATGGGCACTGTTGTTTGCCGCATCAGTGGCTATTGTCCCAGCCAACGTCATTCCGATTTCTATCCTTATCACCAACGGACAAAGGCTAGAAGACACAATAATTTCCGGTGTCGCGTCGCTAATAAATAGCGATATGTATGGCATTGCAGCGATCATTTTCATTGCCAGTATCGTCGTTCCCGTCGCGAAAATACTGGGCCTCGCGTACATCTTAATCTGTATCAAGATGAAGCGTACGATTTACCACAGGCAACGTATGACCATCTATTTCATCGTAAAATGGGTGGGAAAATGGTCGGTAATGGATCTGTTCGTTATTTCGATCATGATGACCTTGGTCGACCGCGGGCAAATTTTAAACTTTACACCAGGTTATGGTGCAGTCGCTTTTGGCGTCGTAGTTGTTCTCACGATGCTAGCAGCGGAAAGCTTAGATCCTAGGCTAATTTGGGATAACTACACCTCTAAAGATGAGTCAGTGAATGAACAACGATAACCAATCACAAACGTCATATTCACCAGAAGTAAGGAAAAACAAAGGCATCTCCCCTTTGTGGATTCTGCCGATATTAACCGTCGCCTTAGCCGGTTGGTTGGTCATGAAATCGATACACGATGCTGGGCAACGTGTGCAAATATACTTCTCAGATGCCGCAGGTTTAGTCGCAGGTCGAACAACGATTCGTTACCAAGGCTTAGAGGTGGGTATGGTGCGCGACATCACCTTATCCAAAGATCTATCGAGCATCTATGTCGATGCTGACATCTACCCAGAAGCGAAGAAACTACTATCAAAAGGCACACGTTTTTGGCTCGTAAAGCCAACGGCCAGTTTGTCTGGTATCTCTGGGTTAGATGCACTTGTTTCAGGTAACTATATCGCTATACACCCTAGCGAAACTAAAGAAGAGCCAGAAACCGTTTTTCAGGCTTTAGAGTCGTCCCCTTCTGATTTGCTGGCTTCTGAAGGTCTAAACATCTCATTGACGACCAAAGATCTAGGTGGTGTGTCTGTTGGCTCTCAAATCGTTTACCGTAAAATCCCAATTGGTGAGGTTTACAACTACCAGTTAAACGACAACGCGAAATCCGTTACGATTCAAGCGTCGATTAAAGATGAATACAGCCATATCATTACCGACCAAAGCCGTTTTTGGAATGTCAGTGGCTTAGGTGCCAGTATTGGCTTTTCTGGTGTTGATGTTCGCTTAGAGAGCCTAAGTGCATTGCTTGGCGGTTCAATTGCGGTCGACTCTCCAGGAGAAGGCCAACCGGTTGAGATGAATACTAAGTTCAAACTCTACCCAGATCTGAAAACAGCGGGTCGAGGTATCTCTATCAAGATTGCCGTTCCCGATGATAATAAAATCAGTGCAACGGGTGCTCCGATCATGTATCGCGGCATTGAAATCGGTCAAATCACTGATTTATCGCTAAGTGAAGGGCGTGAAAACGTCGTTGCATCTGCCGCTATCCAACCGGCATTCAGTGACTTTTTAAACAGCGGCAGTAAATTCGTTCTAGAAGAGGCTGAACTGTCGCTTACTGGCATGAAAAACATTGCCAATTTAGTGACAGGTAACTTTTTAACCTTGGTACCGGGTGAAGGTGAAAAGGCGCGTCGATTTACTGCAATCCGCAAAAATGAATTCAGTCAGGAACAAGAGAAATCCGTTGCGATTCGCTTAACGTCGAACAATTCGTTCGGGTTAGATGTCGGTACACAACTTCTCTACAAAGGCATTGCCGTTGGCTCTATCATCCATGTGGGATTAGTTGATGGTGTTGGTACGGGCTCTGATAAACACGAAGTCTTCATGGATGCACTTATCGATAATGAGTACGCGCACCTTATCAAAAGCCACAACCGTTTCTTTGTGACAGGCAGTGCGACGGCAGAGCTAACCGAATCAGGCTTGAGTGTTACGGTCCCACCAGCAAAACAGCTTCTTACCGGCTCGATTAGCTTTGTGAGTGAAGGTAAATCTGAAGCTCGAACGGACTACCAACTTTTCCAAAGTAAGTCGTTAGCAGAAATTGCTAAGTTTAATCAGTCTGGTTCAAAGACACTTTCTTTGTTTGCCAGTGAGTTACCTTCAATTTCTAAAGGCAGTCCACTCCTCTACCGCAACCTACAAGTGGGTAGTATTTCTGATTTTCAGCTTGCCGACGGTGGCGTAAGAATCAAAGTCACAATCGAAAATCGTTACACGCACTTACTCAACAAGCACACTGTTTTCTGGAACCGATCAGGCGTTGAGGTTGATGCGTCGCTATCGGGTATCAGCATTAAAGCGGCACCAGTTAAAACCCTTATCCAAGGCGGTATTGCTTTTGACTCTCTGCCGGGAATCGACAACAAACTTGGTGACGTGTGGAAGCTTTACAAAGATTCAAAATCTGCTCGAAAATTTGGCCGCGCGATTACTATCACCTCTTCTGGCGATCAAGAAGTCAACAAGGGCATGGCGATCAAATATCAAGGTGTCACTGTTGGTGAGGTTACTTTGGTGATTCCGAACTTCAACAAGGGCGGCATTGAAATTACTGCGCGTATTTTACCTGAGTACGTCGACAAGATTGCCGTGACGAACAGTCACTTCTGGTTGGCAGAACCTGAGATTGGCCTTAATGGCATCAAAAACGTCTCTGCGCTGCTCTCTAAACACATCAACGTAGACCCGGGCAAAGGTGAAAGAAACACGAAATTTGAGCTTAGCAAAGGACCTGTGCAGCCTGAAGGCAAGATATTCCAACTGCAAAGCGAAACGCGCGGCTCAGTATCTGAAGGTACACCTATCCTATTCCGTGAACTAGAAATTGGCAGTGTTATAGATGTTCAGCTGGGCGAGTTTGCTGATCGCATCATATCTACGATTCAAATAGAACCTGACTACGCGTATCTAATCCGCGCAAACACCGTGTTCTGGAACGTGTCGGGCGTCGATGTCTCTATCGGCCTGTCAGGCGCAAACATCAAAGCCGGAACGGTAGACAGCTTGTTAAGAGGTGGTATTACATTCTCAACGCCACCGACAAATGAACTTCAACCAGTAGCAAGCGAAGATCAGTCTTTCTACCTCTATCCTCAAGCCGAAGATGAGTGGAAATCATGGAGAACCGCAATTCCTCGTCCATAGAGTGAACTCTCTGACGTTTCTGGAAGATTAATTCTTCATCAAAATGCAGCCATTAGGCTGCATTTTTGTTGTTTGCTGCAAATATGGTTTAGGACGG
This sequence comes from Vibrio sp. 10N.222.54.A3, assembly GCF_041474095.1. Lineage (NCBI taxonomy): Bacteria > Pseudomonadati > Pseudomonadota > Gammaproteobacteria > Vibrionales > Vibrionaceae > Vibrio > Vibrio sp. 10N.222.54.A3. The sequence goes on along the minus strand of NZ_JBFRTN010000017.1, from coordinate 26,753 downwards.
CCTCATTTTGCTTTAAACTCCCCGCATTAATGCAATAAATCGAGATACTCTTTTGCACGCTAACGTATATATTCCTGAAGAATTCCTAACGCACATCGAAGCAATCATGCCTAGTCATCTAGATATGGCTTCTTTTGTTGCGTCATGCCAAAAACCACTTCGTAAAAGTATTCGAATCAACACATTGAAAATCAGTGTTGAAGACTTCCTAGTACGAGCAAAAGAGAAAGGCTGGGAACTGGAACCTGTACCTTGGTGTGAAACGGGCTTTTGGATTACAGCGGACGAAAGTGAAGCGCCACTAGGTAATACGGCAGAACACATGTCTGGTCTTTTCTACATCCAAGAAGCCAGCTCGATGATGCCACCCTCGGCACTTTTCCAAGGCGAAGCTGATTACCAAGCGGTGCTAGACACTGCGGCTGCACCAGGCTCTAAAACAACGCAAATCGCTGCGCTAATGAATAATCGCGGTGTATTGGTTGCCAATGAGTATGCAGCAAGCCGTGTGAAAGTCCTTCACGCCAACATCGAACGTTGTGGCGTTCGTAATGCCGCTCTAAGTAACTTTGACGGTCGAGTTTTTGGTGGTTGGTTACCAGAACAGTTTGATGCTGTGTTGCTAGACGCACCCTGCTCTGGCGAAGGCACCATTCGTAAAGATGCCGATGCGATGAAGAACTGGACGTATCAATCAGTGGTCGACATTGCCGACACGCAAAAAGATCTGATTGAAAGTGCATTCCATGCTCTTAAACCTAATGGTGTTTTGGTTTACTCAACGTGTACGCTTAGCACCGAAGAGAACCAACAAGTGTGTCATCACCTAAAAGAAACCTTTGGTGATGCGGTTGAATTCGAATCTCTGGAATCACTATTCGACAACGCAAAAGCAACCACGACAGAAGAAGGCTTTCTTCACATCTTCCCACAGGTCTATGACTCTGAAGGTTTCTTTGTTGCACGTATCCGTAAACTAGCGTCTGTTACTCCACCAGAAGTTAAAAAACGTATGGGTAAATTCCCATTTGAAAAAGCATCAAAGAAAACTCAGCAAGAAGTCGCTGAACAACTAATGAGTACTCTCGATATCGAATTGCCAAGCGATACTCAGGTTTGGATTCGCGACAAAGACGTTTGGCTATTCCCAGAAGCGCTAGAGCCGATGATCGGTGAGTTCCGTTTTTCTCGCATGGGAATCAAGATCGCTGAAACCCATAAAAAAGGTTACCGCTGGCAGCACCAAGTAGCGACAACGCTCGCAACAGGTAATGAAGCTAATGTTGTAGAGCTTAGTATTGAAGATGCTCGTGAATGGTTCATGGGCCGCGATGTTCGCCCTGAAAACTTGTCAGGAAAAGGTGAAGTACTAGTGAAGTACAATGGTGCAATCATCGGCCTTGGTAAGTGGGTTGGCAACCGAGTGAAGAACGGTTTACCACGCGAACTCGTGCGCGATAAGAACCTTTTCTAAAAGCGTTCGCACTGAGTACACCTTAATAAACAAAAAGCCCAAACAACGTTAATTGTTTGGGCTTTTTCTATTCTATCGGCCATATAAGTCAGTGTGCGAGCGCTTGTAAATCAACAGCTAATTATATAAATATCAATTCAAGTCACTATTTCCAAAAAGAAAAATCGCACTTTAGAGAATCTAAACTAGACTTCAATCTAACAGTCAAAAGATTAAAACGATTAGCGTAGGCTCTTCGGAGCCCTTTCCCCTAAGCCCAAACAGGAAGGTTTGGGCTTTTTTTTGACCGAAAGGACCGCTTACTTAACTAAGCTGATACCTTCTTTGTCGATAGTGATCTTGCCAGATTTGTATAGACCACCAATTGTCTTCTTGAACGTACCTTTGCTGGTTCTGAATGCAGAGAAAATAACTTCAGGAGAAGACTTATCATTCAAAGGCAGGTAACCGCCTTTCTTCTCAAGCAGGTCAAGAACCTTAGTGCTTAGGTCATCCATCTTAGCCACACCAACCTTCTGAAGAGACAAATCAATCTTACCGTCTTCTTCACGAACGTTTTTAATGTAGCCTTTTAGTGTTTTACCAATGAACAGCTTACCGATGATGTCAGATGGGAAAATCATACCCCAGTGTTCACCGTTCACGATCGCTTTGTAACCTAACTGGCTGCGCTCAGCGATAATGAGATCGACTTGCTCATTTTGCTTATAAGTCGCAGGCGTGTTGTCTAACCATTTGTTGAACTTCGTTGTACCAACGATACGGCTCGATGCTTTATCGATATACACATATACTAAGATTGACTGACCTTCGTTTAAACGGCCACGCTGCTCGCTGAAAGGAACAAGAAGGTCTTTACCTTTCACGCCCCAGCTCATGAATGCACCAGTGCTGTTAACACCTTCAACCGTCATCAAACCAAACTGGCCTACTTGAGCTATTGGTTTTTCAGTCGTTGCAGCGATCTGGTTGTCAGAATCTATGTATAAGAAAACATCTAGCTTTTGACCAATTTCAACACCTTCAGGAGTAAATCGTTTCGGCAGCAACACGGTTCCATAGTCGCTCGCGTCAAGGAATACACCGAAGTCTGCTTGTTTTACTACTTCTAAGTTGTTTATTTGACCAATATTAATCATCAAGATTTTCTCTACTTTAAATTTGGCGGTGATTATACGTGATCTCTGATATGCTTTCGCTAGTTTCATTCATATTTTTACATTCTAGGAGACATCGTTGATCACCGTTGATAAACAAGATGCGATAACACTCAAAATTAACCATGCAATGGCGAAGACCAAAAAGCTCGACATGGACGTTTATCTATTCATTCCCGGTGAACTTGGACTGACTCCTGAAGTGCTTTCTGAAAGTGCCTTTTTCTACAGCTCAATCACTCAAAAACGTGCCTACTATAGTGACAAAACACTTTTACCTTTGGTACACAGTCGCTTGGCAAAACGTGGACGCTTATCTACAACACAGTATCGTGTCAGTTTGAGTCTGTTTGCCTACCAATATGTTATCGCGTTAGATAAAGCAGTCAGCAGCTTAAATAAAACTGATAGTGACGACGTAACGGCTGATGAAGTAGATGAAGTCATTGAATTGGCTTTAGATATCTTGAAGAAGCTACGCCGAAGCATCCCTTACGAAGAAAATCTCAAGCGCTACTACGCTAATATCGATAACTACCTATCTTGGTATACCGAGCAAAAGTTCCTATCGCTAGTTTCACACATGCCACGAGGTAGTGAGTATTCAACGATTAAAGAACGACTCTTAACGCTTTGTGATAAAGAGACCGCGCACCGTAAACTGAACCGCTACAACTCAGCAAGAGTTCGAGAGGACGTTACCCGCTTGAGTAACAAGATGCGTTTGCTGCGTCGTTTGATTGAACACCCTATCGTGCTTAAAGAAAAGACAACGTCGATGGGTAAGAATGTTAAGCGTGCCGTGAAAGGCATCGCGACCGGTTTGGTGATGGTTGTCGTGACCACTACTGTGATCTTGGCTCGTGACTTTCTTGGTGAGATTACCGCCTCTTTCATCGTGGCAATGTCTTTCATTTACGCACTGCGTGAGATCTTTAAAGATGACTTGAGAGACATCCTTTGGCGCTGGCTGCGTAAAGGCAAGCCAAAATGGAAGCGTCGTTACTATGATCCAACGACCAACAAGTCAGTAGGCCATAAACTGGAATGGTTGGACTACGCAAATTTTTCTAAGCTTGCAGATCGCATTCAGTCGATCCGTAAAAAGCGTGTGGTACAACGTGAAGAGCAAATCTTGCATTACCGCTCTCATACTGAGATGTCGACATCGACCTTTATGAGTGGTTATGAGGAGACTCGTGAAACGTTATCGATCAGCCTAAGAGCGCTGACACGGTTGATGGATAAAGGCTCAAACAAGATCTACCGCTTGAATGAAGGACAAGTGAGCCGCGAATCAGTAGAAAAGCGTCATCTTCTCAACCTGATCATTAAAGAGAACAACCATGATAACGAACCAACCTACTACCGTTGGAAGATCGTTATGAACCGTTCAAAAATAGTTGATATTGAGCAGATCACTCAAGAGTCATAGAGCCGTTATAAAGTTCTCTATAACGGTATGTGGAAACCATTCACATACCGTTGTTTTATCTCTTCAACGTTACCCATGACTTCTAAACCAAAATCTATTATTTAATCGCTATTTTCTTGAAGGGACTTTCTTAATTGAAAGCGTAAGCGTGAACTCCGCCATCGGCTCGTCACCATGTAAAGATGGGCAAGTCGCGATAATGGTTACGGGTTGATTGACCCGTTCTCCGGTCGACATGGTTTCTGCCAGCATAGTGTTGATCAGCTGACCGTCGTTACAAGTGAAATGCACATCACCTTCAGGGCGCTTCAAAAAGTTACCCGTCACCTCTTTAAAAGCCAACGAGATCTTTTCACCTTGCTGCTGAGATTTGCTCATCGCAAGAAACCCACCCGCGACATCCGCACCTACAGCCAAAACGCCAAAGTACATACTGTTAAGGTGATTCTTAGTACGCCTTCTAAGCGGGATTTTCACTTCAACATGTTGGTTGTCCAACGCGAGTAGTTTTGGTCGGCACAACCAGATAAGTGGGACTTTGAAAAAGCCAAACATGCTTAAGTAGAAATTTGCTTTTTGTAGAGGGGTCAACATTCGGATTACCTAGTCAAATCAGTCATCAGACCAGTTAATCGATTAGCGATAGAGATGTCAAAAAAAATGTTACAAAAAAGAGATATCATCGCACAATGATATCTCTTTCATTCTCAAAGCATTAGCGCCTTAAGTCGGCTTATCAGGCAAGCTAATCGATTTACGCAGTCACGACCGTTTCTACGCATTCAAGATCAGCTATGTAACCTTGTAGACGTGGGTAATCCACTAAGCCTTGAGTTACTAGCAGCACTGGCTTCTTCGCGTTCAGGGTTGCTTTAACAATCATATCCAACAAGGTAATAACCGCTTCGTTTTGTGGATCAAAAGCGTGCTGCTGAGCTTCATTGTGTTTGTCTACGCCTAAAGTGAAAGACGCTAAGCTATCAACGTTTACCACTACACCATCGAAGTAATGCAGTAAACGTTCGCTCAGTAGCACTGCAGACGGCACATCGCACGAGAACAGTACTTTCAAACCGTTAAGGCCGCGTGGTAGCCCTTGCTCGGCAAGCAGGTCAATAATCTTAGCGGCATCGCTTAACGCACGAACGTAAGGCACAACTACTTCAACGTTGATGCCCTGCTCACGTAATGCCTTAATAACCTGACATTCTAAAGCGAAAGCCTTGCTGTATTCTGGTGTCGCGTAACGAGCAACGCCACGAACACCTAGTGCAGGGTTAATCTCTTCTGCTTCACAGTTCCCGCCAAGCAGCGAACGGAATCCATAGCTGTCTGCACTGCTTAATGCGATACGAACAGAAGTGTGATTTGGCTGAACGGCAGCTTGAATGGCAATCACTAAGGTCGAAACAAAATGCTCATCGACTGTTTTATCGCCAAGGATCGCTTCTAAAGACGTTTTTTCAATATCAGTCAAAGTATCTAAGTGACTCTCGATACTTGGGTGGTAGAAGACACGATCCATCACTAATTCTGATAATGAAACGTATAAGTGGTTAGAATTATTATTATCGTTGTAAGAAGGCAGCACATCACCTAAGACGAGTTCTGGGTGCAAAGTGCTTTGATTTTCTTGAGTCATTGCTGCTCCAGCATTTTTATGTTGTGTTCAAACGAAAATACCGATAGCTGCCTGTTAATACAAGTGAAAATCCCTTATTTGACGCTGGCCTGCTGATAAAAATAAGAATATTAGCAATAACTGAGATAACTTTGACTCAATAGAGTTTATTCCTCTGTTCAATTCCGTTATCTTAACCACTCCGCAATAGAATAAAAAAGCTATCACATGCCATTAAAAACTGATGAGTTGAGAACCCAAGCTCTGGGTCCTATGCCAACTCCTGCCGAACTAGGCAATGCACACCCTATTACTGACGACGTTGCTGAGCGCATTAAAAATTCTCGCCGCCAAATCGAAGATATCCTAACTGGTCGTGATAACCGCCTATTAGTTATCGTAGGCCCTTGCTCTGTTCACGATACAGATGCGGCACTTGATTACGCTGAGCGCCTAAGCAAAATTCAAGACCAGTACAAAGATGAACTGTTCGTTGTAATGAGAACCTACTTCGAGAAGCCTCGTACTGTTGTAGGTTGGAAGGGTTTGATTACAGATCCTAACCTTGATGGTTCATACGCACTTGAAACAGGCTTGAGCAAAGCTCGTAAGCTTCTGCTAGATATCAACAAGCTTGGCCTCGCTACCGCGACTGAATTCCTTGATATGATCACAGGTCAGTACATTGCAGACCTCATCACTTGGGGTGCGATTGGCGCTCGTACAACTGAATCTCAGATTCACCGTGAAATGGCTTCTGCACTGTCTTGCCCTGTTGGCTTCAAGAACGCGACCAACGGCAACATCAAGATTGCTATCGATGCAATTCGTGCAGCACATGCTTCACACTACTTCTACTCTCCAGATAAGAACGGCCGCATGACGGTTTACCGTACTTCTGGCAACCCATACGGTCACGTTATTCTACGTGGTGGTGATAAAGGCCCTAACTTCGACGCTGAATCTGTAGATACTGCATGTAAGCAACTGGCTGAATTCGATCTACCTCAACGTTTGGTTGTAGACTTTAGCCACGCTAACTGTCAGAAGCAACACCGTAAGCAGTTAGAAGTTGCACAAGACATTTGTGAGCAAATTAAATCTAACAAGAACCAAATTGCAGGCATTATGGCAGAGAGCTTCATTATTGAAGGCAACCAGCCAATGACAGACATCAACAACCTAGAATATGGCAAGTCGATTACTGACCCATGCCTAAGCTGGGAAGATACTGCAACAATGCTAGACATGCTTGCAACAGCAATTAAAGATAGAAACTTAGCTTAAGGAAACAACACAATGCCATCATTTGACATTATCTCTGAAGTAGAAGCAGTAGAACTGCGTAACGCAGTAGACAACGCAAACCGTGAACTATCGACTCGTTTCGATTTCCGCGGCGTTGACGCAAGCTTTGATTACAAAGATGAATCAGTAAAATTGACTGCTCAAGACGATTTTCAACTGAAGCAAATGCGCGATATCCTTCGCAGCAACCTAACGAAGCGTAATGTTGATCCTAACGCGATGGAAGCGAAAGCGGCAGACCAAACAGGTCGCACTTGGCACCAAACGGTTATCTTTAAGCAAGGCATTGAAACTGATGTCGCTAAGAAGATCGTTAAGCTAATCAAAGACAACAAAGTTAAAGTTCAAGCTTCTATCCAAGGCGACAAAGTTCGTGTTACTGGTAAGAAGCGTGATGACCTACAAGCTGTTATGGCTCTAGTTCGCAGCGGTGAACTTGGTCAACCTTTCCAGTTTGACAACTTCCGCGACTAATTATTGAGTTTGAGCGACCGCCTATTTGGGTTGTTCATTCATCAGCACAATGTCGTGTATGAAATAGCAAAAAGCCACTTCTTTATAGGAAGTGGCTTTTTATTTATCGGGTCCAGTTTTAGTTTTATTCCGAGCCTCTAGCCGATTTAAAACAACCAGAAAGCTCTTATTTCAACTAGAAACAACTACCTCAACTGAGTACTTGGGCTGGTGACAATTTTAGGTCTTTGCCGACCAACAGATTAAACTCTACGCTTGCTGGTGGAATAAACACACACACTCGTAATTTCTCTGCTCTTGCTTGCTCAAGCTTGGTTGATAGCTCTCCGCTGTTGGCGTAGCTCTCTCTTTCTGCATCTCGGCGGCACAGGTCGATAAATTCAAATGGACAATCGCTCGGTGAAAGTACGAGCTCTGCCTCCTGCATCAAACGTAAAGCCTTCATAGACAGCAGCTCGATATCTTGCTCGAATTCAATCCAAGTGACCTGCCCTTCGCTATCAATGCCTTCGGTTAGCGCTTGCTGGTAGTAAGCCTCTAACTGCTCTCTGTCAGTCACCTGCTCAATAAAGCTCGATGACAAGAATCGCTCCCAAAATTTACGACGCTCGTCGACGGTTGGGAATGACTCTTTGATTGAATTGCGTTTTGATGCACCGAAGTCTGCTATCAAACCTATGTTTTGTGGCAATACCGTTTCGAGTTTTTCTCTGATATTTCTTACTAAAACAGGTGATGCACCGCCACTAGAGATGGCAATTTGGATTCTTCCGCGATTTATCATCGAAGGTGTGATGAAGTCGCAGTAAGGAAGATCGTCAACCACATTGACTAAAATGCCCAGTTTTTTCGCATCATTATACACTTGGTGATTCAAGCTTGGGTTGTCTGTTGTGGCCCAAACCTGCAAGTAATTTTTCGATATGATCTGTGACGAGTAAAAGTTTTGAACCCAGTGAAGCTTGTTCTCGTCCACAAGCTGCTTTAAGTAAGGCGCTACCTTGGGAGACACCAAAGTCACATCCGCTCCCGCTCGTAGTAAGCTATCGACTTTACGGCAAGCAACCTCACCCCCACCAACCACTAAGATTGGCTTATTTTCTACATCCAAAAACATTGGGAAATAACGCATGTTCTTCCTTGAGACTACTTCAATAACTATTCAGCCATGCTACCAAATTTGGAGCATATTCATAACTATCGAAGTGTAATAAAAATATTTATTGACCAAATTTCAACATTTCTTAAGTTTAATATTTCATCATTGTGATGTGGATTCAGAATATTTATCTAGTCGATTATCAATATAAAAATCTAAATCTCGTTGCACCAACAGTGTGAACCGTTGCACTATTTACATTCACTTAACATTTGGTCATTCTAATTGTGTTCGGATTTGTGATTTCATTCAAAATTCTTTTTAAATTATACATTTGTGAAACTACGGATCCTTTCCTAACCTTATAAACAGTTGTTTAAATCGCACACAGTTTCATTTGCAAAATGCAACTCGTTTAATTTGAACAACAAGGTCATAGAAAACGCAACACATAAGAGAAACTCAAACGAGCACGAGTATCAGGTGTCACCTGGTTAACAAGGAAGGATACAAATGACAAATAAACTAACACTTCTTGCTTCAGTAGTAGCTGCATCAACTGCGATGATGGCAACATCGGCATCAGCGGCAGAAAGCACTCTGGACAAAGTCACATCTCAAGGTTTTCTAACTTGTGGTGTAAGTACCGGTCTTCCAGGGTTCTCTAACCCTAACTCAAAAGGTGAATGGGAAGGAATTGATGTTGAGTATTGTCAAGCTCTTGCAGCGGCTGTACTCGGTGACAAGACTAAAGTTAAGTATGTACCTCTAACAGCAAAAGAGCGTTTTACTGCGCTTCAATCTGGCGAAATCGACGTACTATCTCGTAACACAACATGGACATTACATCGTGACACTGCTCTAGGTCTGAACTTCGTAGGCGTTAACTACTACGATGGTCAAGGCTTCATGGTTAAGAAAGAACTTGGCCTAACAAGTGCTCAAGAGCTTGATGGCGCTTCTGTATGTGTTCAATCAGGTACAACAACTGAACTTAACCTAGCCGATTACTTCCGTAACAGTGGCATGTCTTACAAGCCAGTGGTATTCGATACGGCAGCACAAACATCGAAAGGTTTCGACGCAGGTCGTTGTGACGTACTAACAACTGACCAATCTGGTCTATACGCACTTCGCCTAAACCTAGCTGATCCTAAATCTGCAGAAGTACTTCCTGAAATCATCTCTAAAGAGCCTCTAGGCCCTGTTGTTCGTCAAGATGATGATCAATGGTTTAACGTTGCTAAGTGGACACTTTCAGCAATGATTAACGCGGAAGAATACGGCATCTCCTCTAAAAATGCAGACGAAATGCTTAAGTCAAAAGATCCAAACATCAAACGTATTCTTGGTGTAGACGGTCCTAAAGGTAAAGGCCTTGGCATTCGCGACGACTGGGGTTACCAAGTAATTAAGCAAGTTGGTAACTACGGTGAGAGTTTTGAGCGTACTGTTGGTACAGGTTCTCCACTTCAAATCTCTCGTGGTGTAAATGCATTATGGAATGCGGGCGGCTTTATGTACGCTCCACCAATCCGTTAATAAATTTTCAAGCATCAATTAGGGCGGAGTTTTCCGCCCTATTTATTAAATGGATTTGAGGTTATAGTAGTATGAAACCTAATGAAACTATTTCTCCAGCTCAGGCAAAGCCACAGCCCAAAAGTGCCAACTTATTTTACAACCCCACTTTTCGCTCCATCATTTTCCAAATTATCGCCGTCGGGGCGCTTTGTGCTTTCTTTTACACGATTGTAAATAATGCACTCACAAACTTAGATTCCCGTGGTATCACCACTGGTTTTGATTTTCTCTCACAAGAAGCTGGTTTTGGTATCGGCTTAACACTGATTGAATACGACGAGACCTACTCATACGGTCGTACATTCTTTATCGGTCTTCTCAATACCGCTTTGGTTTCAGTACTCGGCATCATGCTAGCTACAGTGCTGGGCTTTAGTATGGGTATCGCTAGGCTCTCTTCAAACTGGCTAGTTAGCCGATTTGCAGCTGTCTACATTGAGATATTCCGAAATATCCCTCTGCTATTACAAATCTTTTTCTGGTATTTCGCCGTTCTACAAGCCTTGCCTTCTGCTCGTCAAAGTATGAGTCTAGGTGAAGCAATTTTCTTGAACGTACGCGGGTTGTACTTCCCTGCTCCAGTCTTTGAGCAAGGCAGTAGCATTGTCATCGCATCATTGATTGTCGGTATTATCGCTACGTTTATTATCAACATCTGGGCTAAGAACAGACAGAAACTGACCGGCCAACAAACACCGATGTTGCGAATTGCCGCTGCGTTGATTTTAGGCTTACCGTTGATAACTTACTTTGTTATGGGCATGCCTATCTCTGCAGATTACCCTGTGTTGAAAGGGTTTAACTTCAAGGGTGGTGTTACGATAATCCCTGAGCTTGCTGCATTGATGCTCGCTTTAAGTATCTATACAGCAGCGTTCATTGCTGAGATTGTTCGTTCAGGTATTAACGCGGTAAACCATGGGCAAACTGAGGCTGCGATGTCTCTAGGCATCCCACGTTCTAGAACTCTAAAGCTTGTCATTATTCCACAAGCATTAAGAATCATTATCCCACCACTAACCAGTCAGTATCTAAACCTGACCAAAAACTCATCACTTGCGATGGCCATTGGTTATCCTGATCTTGTCTCTGTATTTGCAGGAACAACACTTAACCAAACTGGACAAGCTATCGAAGTAATCGCGATGACAATGGGCGTCTACCTAACCTTGAGCCTATTAACGTCCGCTCTAATGAACATATACAACCGCAAAGTAGCGTTGGTGGAGAGATAAGATGAGTACACATCAATTTCAACCTGATCTTCCGCCTCCAGCGAATACCGTTGGGCCAGTCGGTTGGTTAAGAAAAAATCTATTTAATGGACCTATTAACAGCGTCGTCACTGTGATTCTTGCTTACTTTGCTTTCACCCTATTATGGGCAATAGCGGATTGGGCATTCATCAGTGCCGACTGGATAGGAACCACACGCGATGCCTGCACTAGCGAAGGCGCTTGTTGGGTTTTTATCAGCGTTCGTTGGGACCAATTCATGTATGGCTTCTACCCAGAAGCTGAACTGTGGCGACCTCGCCTCTTCTACGCAACGTTGGCCATTTTTGTAGCCTTACTGGCTTATGAAAAAACACCTAAACGTACGTGGATTTGGTTGTTCTTCGTCAACGTCTACCCATTTATCATTGCCGGCTTGCTATACGGTGGCGTCTTTGGGTTAGAAGTTGTTGATACCCATAAATGGGGCGGCCTATTGGTTACACTGGTCATCGCACTTGTTGGTATTGTAGTGTCACTCCCTATTGGTGTTGCACTTGCTCTTGGGCGTCGCTCAGAGATGCCGATCATTCGCAGTATGTGTACCGTATACATCGAAATTTGGCGTGGCGTACCGCTCATTACAGTTCTATTCATGGCTTCAGTAATGCTGCCACTCTTTTTATCAGAAGGGACAGAAACCGATAAGCTCATTCGAGCACTTGTAGGGGTAGTTCTATTCAGTGCAGCCTACATGGCCGAAGTAATTCGAGGTGGTCTACAAGCAATACCAAAAGGCCAATACGAAGCAGCTGATGCTCTGGGGTTAAGCTACTGGAAAAAGACTGGGCTTATCATTCTACCTCAAGCTCTTAAAATCACGATTCCTTCAATTGTGAACACCTTCATTGGTTTGTTTAAAGATACCAGTCTTGTTTTGATTATTGGTATGTTTGATGTACTAGGAATTGGCCAAGCCGCGAATACCGACCCTGAATGGCTTGGGTATTCAACAGAAAGTTATGTATTTGTCGCGTTAGTGTTCTGGGTGTTTTGTTTTGGCATGTCGAGATATTCGATATGGCTAGAAAACAGACTTCACACCGGTCACAAACGATAATTAACAAGATCAAGGACGTATTATGACGCAGCAGACAGAAAACAACTCTCAAGGTCTTATGATCGAGTTGAAAGACATGAACAAGTGGTACGGTGAATTCCACGTACTTAAGAACATCAATTTAGAAGTTAAAAAAGGCGAGAAAATCGTTATCTGTGGCCCTTCAGGCTCTGGTAAATCAACGATGATCCGCTGCATCAACCGATTAGAAGAGCACCAAAAAGGTCATATCTTCGTTTCAGGTAATGAATTAACGGAAGACCTAAAGAACATCGAAGCCGTGCGTAGAGATGTCGGCATGTGTTTCCAACACTTCAATCTGTTTCCACATCTGACGGTATTAGAGAACTGTACTCTGGCTCCAATCTGGGTCAAAAAGATGCCAAAAGAAGAAGCCGAAGCGATTGCAATGAAGTACCTAGAGCGCGTAAAAATCCCTGAGCAAGCGGACAAGTTCCCAGGTCAGCTTTCAGGTGGTCAACAGCAGCGTGTAGCTATCGCTCGCTCTTTGTGTATGAACCCTCAAGTGATGCTGTTTGATGAGCCAACGTCGGCGCTCGATCCAGAAATGGTTCGTGAGGTGTTAGACGTAATGGTTGAGCTTGCAGAAGAAGGCATGACGATGCTTTGTGTAACGCACGAGATGGGCTTTGCTAAAGAGGTCGCGGATCGCGTTATCTTCATGGATGCCGGTGAAATCATAGAAGAGAACAACCCTGTCGATTTCTTTGAAAACCCACAATCAGACAGAACGCAGAACTTCTTAAGCCAAATCTTACACCACTAATGTGTTATGATGCATAAACTACAGAGGCGGCTTAGGTCGCCTCTTTGTTTTCAGTGTTATAATTAGTTTTTCAAGATTATAAACAGCGATTCAGTGCGATTAAAATTGAACAACGAACCTTAACTGCACTTTAAGAAATACTTTGTTACACCTTCAGAAACACTTAACCGACTATTTTGATTATTATTTTACGTATACAAGAGGAATGAGAGACTTGATTTTTCGAACTTTCACCCCCATAAATGTACTAATAACTATTGAAGTCACCTTACGAGGAAGATTATGAACAGCCCTATGTTTTCACGCACAGCATCTCAAGAAAGTGCTCTGCAAACCAATAAAGTGTTGCGTAACACCTACGCATTACTGTCTATGACACTACTTTGGTCTGCTGTTGTAGCAGGCGTATCCATGGCGATGAACCTTCCTCGCCCGGGTCTTATTATCATGCTAGTTGGCTTCTACGGCCTACTTTTCCTAACAGAAAAGAACCGTGACAACAGCATGGGTCTAGTCTTCACATTCCTATTTACAGGTTTCTTAGGCTACACCATCGGTCCAATCTTAAACATGTACGTTGGCGCAGGCATGGGTGATGTCATCCTAACTGCACTTGGCGGTACAGCACTGGCGTTTATGGGCGCATCAGCTTACGCACTAACAACTAAGCGTGACCTGTCGTTCCTTAATGGCATGCTATTAGCGGGTTTCGTAGTACTACTTGTAGGTATGGTTGCAAACATCTTCCTACAAATGCCTCTACTATCATTGGCAATGAGCGGTATGTTCATCCTGTTCTCGACTGGTGTTATCTTGCTTACAACGCAAAACATCATTCGTGGCGGTGAAACAAACTACATCTCTGCAACGATCAGCTTGTACGTATCGATCTACAACATCTTCATCAGCCTACTAAGCATCCTAGGCATCATGGGCAGCGACGACTAATCGTTCCCATCATTGAAGAATATCTAGCCCAAGAGCCTACCTCTTGGGCTTTTTTGTATCTATAAGTACGATATTTCATTGGATAGCTACAATTTCTGTTGAGAAAGACAAACTTGGTCATGTACCCTATCCGCATAGTTAATTGGATTCTGGATTAAACATGTTTGAATATAACGGCAAGCAAATCGAAACCGACGCTCAAGGCTACCTATTGGATTACACGCAATGGGAAGAAGGCATGATTGAAATTCTTGCTCAAGACGAGGCGATTGAACTTACAGATGCACACTTAGAAGTCGTACATTTTGTAAGGAGCTTTTACGAAGAGTTCAACACCTCACCAGCGGTTCGCATGCTCGTTAAAGCAATGGAAAAAGCTCACGGCCCAGAAAAAGGCAATAGTAAGTACCTTTTCAAGTTATTCAAAAAAGGCCCTGCAAAACAAGCGACCAAGCTCGCCGGTTTACCTAAACCAGCAAAGTGCTTGTAAAACCTAACCCGCTTTAGGTCATTAAGTTACGTTCAATATAAAATACTGTAGTGCTACAACTACAGTATTTTAAACGCCCCTATGCGTACGTCTTGGCGTTCACTATCTTTAACTTGATGCATCACAACGTTGTCTACTGTTGCGCTCGAAGGGCCAATATAGAGCCAAGCATGTAACTTCTCAATTTGCTGACTCTCTCCGACAACTAACACTTCAACTCGACCATCATTTAAGTTCTTTGCATAACCTGAGAGACCCATAGCTTGCGCCTGCCTACTGGTGTGGTAACGGAACCCAACACATTGAACTACGCCTGACACGACAAAAATATATTGTGAACTTTCCATAACGTTGCCTCATAAATTATATGAATGATATAGTCGAGTTTCTATTCATTCACCGCTTATTGGTGGACTTACTTCGAGTATAACGATTATGAAAGAAATCCCATTTCGTTGGATTGACAAATATCTCATTCACCTAAAAATCCAAGAAAAGTTCTATCTACTCTTCTTATTGCCTTTTCTCGCCCTGGTTATATTAACTCTCGTTTTAGATAGTGCCGCGGACTCTTTACTTGCTCACCTTTATCAAGAAGAAATGCTCTTGATGAAAGGGCTTATCGAAGCGGGTCAACTCACTAAAGATCAAGTAGCTCAGCTTGTCAGCAGCTCTGAAACCATCTCTTTAGGCTACGGTGCTGGTTCTGTTTCAGTGATGAATGGAGCGTTCAGCCTAGTTGCTAACCATGACCAAAACCTTTGGTCTGCTCTATCGACGACTCAGGTTTCTATCATCGCTGTAACCCTAACGCTTATCGCACTAGGTGTTTACTACATCATGACCTTTATTGGCGGCGCGATGTTCTCTATGAACAAAGCTCTGAACACGCTTGCGAATGGCGACTTAACTTGCCGCATGAACTACTTCTTAGTTCGTGACGAGTTCAGTGAAATCGCGATTACAATCGATAAAGTTGCGGAGCGTGAACAAAACATGGTTCTATCAATCCAAGAGTCTGTCGCTCTCATGCAGCAGATCAGCTCGGACTTGAACCAGTCAACACAACAAAGTTCAGACATCTCAGGTAACCAACAAGAACACCTGAATAGCTTAGCAAGTGCAACGGAACAAATGGCGGCTACCATTCGCGAAGTCGCTACCCTTGCTCATGCGTCTAGCTCACAAACGATGGACGCTCGCGGCGTTGCTCAGAGCGGTCAAGTCAAGGTTTCAAATACACTGGAGTCTATCTCTAGCCTATCTCAAGAGATCCAGTCCGCTTCACAAGCAGTAGAAGAACTGGATGCCAACGCGGCGCAGATCGATGAAGTAGTCACAACCATCAACGGTATTTCTGAACAGACTAACCTGTTAGCGTTGAACGCAGCTATCGAAGCCGCACGTGCTGGCGAGCAAGGTCGTGGATTTGCTGTTGTTGCCGATGAAGTTCGTGCCCTTGCCGGTCGTACTCAGCAAGCAACGGTTGAAATCCAAAGCATGATTGAATCATTACAACGTAACAGTCAATCACTGACCAAGCTGATGGAAGTCACGGTGAACAATGCTAACGAAGGCCAAACACTGATGTCAGAAGTGAACGTCGAGATCGGTTCATTAGCGGAAAAAAACCAGTCTATTTCAGATAGCAGCACTCAAATTGCTACCGCGGCTGAAGAACAAGGCGTAGTCGCTGACAACATTGCACAGAGTGTTGAAGAGATTCGTCATCAGTCAGACAGTATCTGCGAGATGATCAGTAAGAGTAATTCCAATGTTGACCAACTTCGTAAACAAAGCGATACGATGGAAGGTTTGCTGACAGGTCTTAAAGCTTAATACTGATATCCACCACAATGTGTTGATTAATCATTACTAGGGCTGCTTCTGCAGCCCTTTCTTATTTGCTTTTCAACTGTACTTCCTCGACAATACCCCTCCTTCAAATTCAACAAACAGAGTAAATTATGACTCCTTCAATTCATCTAGCTAAAGGCCGTGACAAATCACTACGCCGTAAACACCCATGGGTATTTTCACGCGGTATCGATAAAGTCGAAGGCGAGCCAAAATCAGGTGAAACTGTAGACGTATACACTCAAAATGGTCAGTGGCTTGCAAAAGCGGCTTACTCACCGGAATCTCAAATTCGAGCTCGTGTTTGGACATTTGAAAAAGAAGAAATCAATAAAGCATTCTTCGTAAAACGAATTCAAGACGCGCAATCTTTGCGTGAAGATATCATTGAACGTGATGGTCTAACTGGCTACCGCCTTACTGCAGCAGAGTCTGATGGCCTTCCCGGTATCACAATCGACAAATACCAAGACTTCCTAGTTTGCCAACTGCTAAGTGCTGGCGCTGAATATAACAAAAGCGTATTGGTTGAAGCGTTAATCGAGTGCTTCCCAGACTGCAACATTTACGAACGCTCTGACGTAGCAGTTCGTAAAAAAGAAGGTCTAGAACAAGTTGTCGGTGTACTGCACGGTGAAGAACCACCGAAGTCTATCGTGATTGAAGAAAACGGCGTTAAGATCAGCGTGAACATTATGGAAGGCCACAAAACAGGCTTTTACATGGACCAGCGTGATAGCCGCAAAGAATCGATGAAGTACGTTAAAGGCAAAGATGTCCTTAACTGTTTCTCATATACAGGTGGTTTTGGCCTTTACGCACTGAAAGGCGACGCAAAGCGTGTTATCAACGCTGATGTATCTCAACTTGCTCTTGATACAGCTAAGCTCAACGCTGAACTTAATGAGTTTGATATCTCGAAAAAGCGCGCTGTGTTCCTAAACGCTGACGTTTTCAAACTGCTTCGTGAATACCGTGACCAAGGCACTAAGTTTGACGTAGTGATCATGGACCCACCAAAGTTTGTTTCAAGCAAGAATAACCTAACTTCAGGCGCTAACGGCTACAAAGACGTTAACATGCTTGCGATGCAAATCCTGAAACCAGGTGGCACTCTACTCACCTACTCTTGCTCTGGCTTAATGGGTACTGATTTGTTCCAAAAAATCATTGCTGATGCAGCATTAGATGCAGGCCGCACTGTTAAGTTCGTAGAACGCTTCGAGCAAGCAGCCGACCACCTAACAGACACTGCCTACCCAGAAGGTTTCTACCTGAAAGGTTTTGCTTGTAAGGTTCTTTAAATACAAATTACCAATCTAAGAAACAGCGTTACAGTTCATAAAAAAACCGAGATTCTTCAATCTCGGTTTTTTATTGGTATCAGCAAACTCAATCGTCTTTAATAACAAGGATGTCAGACAAACTATTCGTCAAGTCTGCAGCGGAGAGGCCATCAAATTCAATTTTAACTTGCTGTCCATCTTTTTCTACAACCATGGCGGAGTTAACTTCGCCTCCTTCAACCTCGATGTTGTCTAACAACTCAGTGACTTGTTGTTGAGTTGGCGCATCAGCAAATAAGTCAGACAAATCAACCTTATCTCCTTCCGCGATGCTGAAATCAGAGATTCGATCGGTACTTCCATCTAAATCACCATCAACCCACTTGAATATATCAGCGTCATCACCACCAATAAGGATATCGTTTCCGAGACCACCAATCAGCGTATCTTGACCAACTCCACCTTTAAGTGCGTCATCACCACTCCCACCATCTAAGTAGTCATTACCAGTACCACCATCGATAGCGTCGATACCTGCTTGTCCGTAAACTGTATCGTTACCGTCACCAGTGAAAGCAATATCGATGCTGTCATTCTTATTCATACTTGGTCTATAACTATCGCCTTCCGATACAAAATCATCACGCTCAGCCGCACCGTCTTTAGGGTTCTTGGCTAATGACTCACTCCCCCCAAGGTAAACCGTGTCGTTTCCACCTCCTAGTTGAACGTAATCACCACCTTTGCCAACATCAACAAGGTAATCGGTGTTTGTATTATCAAACGTTGATGTTCTCTCATTTTCTGTATTCCCAGCAGAGAATTGATGCTTCTGCCATTGAAGGTCAGCTCCATCTACGGTAATCGTGTCGGTGACATCTCCAGAAGAACTAATCGTGGTTGGTGTTACGGGCTCAGGAACCTCAATTTCTGCAGTTGCCGTAGAGCTTGCAAATTTGTCCGCTCCCGTAACATATTGCTCTTCACTAACTGCTTCAACTGTAATACCAAAATCACGATTTCCAGTATAATCCGCCGGGAATACTAATTGAGCACTTACCGTCCCCACAACTCCAGCTGCATCAACAGCAAGTGCAAGTATGTAATTACTTGTACCATTGACTGGCGTTTGCAGTACTCCATCTACATACAGTTTCGCCCCTGACGGAATACCACTCACCGTAACCGAATCACCTTTAATGATTTCACTGCCATCCGTATCTTGCAAAGAAACCGTTATATCGACAGGGATTTCCTGTTGTTGAACAATACGATAGCTTCCATCTATGTTGTTTAGTTCAACGATAGCATCAGAGAAAATCAATCGTTCAATTTCATATAAGTGGTCTCCATTTTCATCAGAAGGAGTATATTGATCATTAGGTGTATCGGTCCCCTTCGTATCTCGCACTAGCCAGTGGCCGACACCTCCACCATGATCGCCTAGATCTGTGATTATGTACTGAGAAACTGGACCTGAGTAAATTACAGTGTCATACCCATCGACACCTATATCACTGGTAGTTTCATCACCTTCAATTTTGTCATTTCCAGCGCCTGATACGAACCAATCGTTGCCCGCACCACCTATATAGTGGTCCGAGTCCTGACTTTGGTCACCAACATAAAGCTTGTCCTTAGATCCGCCTTGATGTAAGTGCTCATGAATATCCGCGTTAAGTACTCTGCCTTCCTCAAAACCATCTAATTTAAGTTCTGTAAGTAGTGTGTTTTTCTCTGTAGTAGTCAACTGGGAGAACCCAACAAGTTCTTGATATACGTCGATACCGTTGGAAAAGGTAATATCCCCAATGGAAACAGCTACTAATGGGGCATCAGCCACAGGCGTAATATCTACCGTAAGCGTATGCTCTTCTGACGTACCATTCTCGTTTACAGCCTTGAACTTAATTTCAGCGTAGTCATTCGATTTATTGCCTACACCATCAACATTAAAGCCGTCATAACCAGATTCGTTAGCATCTGGATTAAAGCCGATCACGCCTGAAATTAATTGAGCCGATGTAATCTGACTCGAGTTTAGTGGCTGCCAATTTGGCTCTTGAACAGTACCAAGGTTAATCACCAACGCTCCATCGAGTGGTTGATGAGTTATCACTATATCGTTGCCAGACTCAATCCCAAAATCATCAATCGATAGCACTAAAATAGTATCTTCTTGTCCAAAGGCTTCCTTACTCTCAGCATCCGGTCCAACAGACACTGGATGAACAATCAAGTCGAAGGCCCCGTTCGAAATCTCACTGGTATCTCCGACAATCTCGTCTGAAATCGCTTCAATCTTAACGCTATAAGTGCCTGGCTCATCAACCTGAATCATCAGATCAGCGAGCACTGTTTCGGCAGTACCATTT
This sequence comes from Vibrio sp. 10N.222.54.A3, assembly GCF_041474095.1. Classification (NCBI taxonomy): domain Bacteria; kingdom Pseudomonadati; phylum Pseudomonadota; class Gammaproteobacteria; order Vibrionales; family Vibrionaceae; genus Vibrio; species Vibrio sp. 10N.222.54.A3. The sequence continues at coordinate 6,524 of NZ_JBFRTN010000017.1, read as the reverse complement.
GATGTTAACCAAGCAGATATATCAACTTCACCATCAGCATTAACAACAAGCTCCTGATCTCCAAGTTTAACAATTGAACCTTCAGGTAAACCAGACACGACGAGTCTCAACGTCTCTGAACCATCGGTATCAACAAGCTGCGTAGTGATCTTAGAGACATTGATAAAGGTATCTTCCAGCCCTTCATTAATATCGAACGCTGGGTAATAACCACCCTCTAAGGATTCATGTTCAACCTGTGTCCCGATATTAACTTTATCCTCAAGCGAACTTACATCAGGAACAATATCAAAGTTGTCCGTGTTAAAGTCTACGGGTTCATTGCCACCAACTGCGACACTGATAGTGGCATTACCTGGACCAGCCTCGTTGTCGTGGAATGCAGTAATTGTGTACCAACCTGATGCCGATGGTACAAAGGCTGAAGACTCATAGGTACCACCTCCACCCCAAGTTTGAGAGGCCATGGTTTCACCACCGACTTCAAGTCTAAATGAATCATCTGCATGACCACTAAACACGTATGACTCACCAGCAACTAGGAATACCAAACCAGTAAGTTTGCTCGAAATGTTTTCGATAGCTGGAGAGTTCTGAGTGCCAAAGTCTGGCGTCTGTGTAACTTCTGAAGTGTTGGCAACACCTGCAGACTCGATTGCTTGTTCAACAACGTCCGGAGCGACACCGCTACCATTGTTGTAATCAAAGTCTAGGTTCTCCCATTGCTCTAACTTAAAACCTTCATCTAAATCTACATTTGGTGTTTCTACAACTAACTTGGCAAGTGTCGTATCAGGGCGAATATCAATCGACATCGTCGTACTAGAGCTGGTGTTGATGCCATCAGAACTGTGGTAGTTAAACTCCGCATAATCTTGCTGATTATTACCAGTTACTACATTATCTTCATCAAACATTGATGTACTAGATTCATAGCTTACTGGGTTGAATATCAAGAAACCTTGTTCTACCTGCTCTTGGCTTACTGATACACCTGTACCAATCGTTTCAGTATTTAACAGAACCCATTCATCAGTAGATTCGTTGTACAGATACATATCACCCGCACCTGGAGCACTAGTGATAACAATCGACAATTCGCTGGAATCTGCATCAGAAACGTTGAAATCGGCCCACTTAAACGTAATCGATGAACCTTGGGCTTGTGCCTCATCGCCAATGACATGTGAGTCCTGTGCTTGCGGTGCTTCATCGTTATCAATGATCGTCGCAATACCTTGCTTACCATCCACTTCGAGCGTGAAGTTCTCATTTAACTCATCAATGCCGTCTTCGTTAGTTGGTACCTTGATGTCAAACGACGTTACTCCCGCAGGCACAACAAGCTGACCATTAACAAGCGTCACGCCCTCAGTGAACTCTACGTTGTCGGTGAAATCTTTGTTATCACCGAGCTCGGCAGAACCGGAGTTTAACGACCAGTCGAATCGAGTCTCTTGACTGCTTGTGTTAACTAGGTTCACGGTGAAGACGGCTATATCGCCTTCAATTACTTGTTCATTATTTAGATTAACCGCGTTGCTCACTGTATCGATAATTGGAGCTTCATCGTTATCAGTAATGCTACCCACAGAGGATTCACCACCAACAGTCACGGTGTAGGTTTCAGCGATCTCATGGAGACTGTCATCAATTGTCGGAATCAAGATTGCAAAGTCCTTCACTCCAATTGGGACAATCAGTTTTCCACTTTGCTGATCATAGGTGACGCCATTAGTAAAACGAACCTGACTCAGGTCGAGATCTTTTTCGTCACCCGAATCATTCGCAGCATCCGTGTTCTTACCAAAAGTAACGTCCAACGCAGATTCAACAAGTGCACTTGAATCCAAAGTGACTTTAAAGCCAAGTTCATCACCTTCAACTACTGAGTCTGCTAGCAGGTCTACAGACGCAACACTAGAAGGGGTCGGTAGAGGGTTGACGATAACATTAACTTCAGCACTCGCGATTTGGCCATTATCATCAGTAACCTGATATTTAAACGTTGTTTCACCGACAAAATCATCGCCAGTTAAATCAAAGTATACGATGCCGTCTTTAATATACGCATTACCTTCCGTTTCACCGTATACATAGGTAATACGTAGATTGTCGCCATCTGAGTCTATATCGTTATTTAGAAGCTCAGAACCGATAATGCCAGCAAGCTTCGATGTTGGAATCTCAAGAATGCCGCCTTGATTCACTGCATATGCGCCTTCACTAGAGGCTTTAAAACCAGTTAGGAAGTAATCTGACGCATCATTATCATGCGTTGCTTGGTTGGAATACTCAGTTGCTTCAAATACCACAGTATCAAACGCGATTGGAGTACCATCAGGACCAAGCGGTGTTATTTCGTAAGTACCTCTATTGTTACCGTCTTCAGCAATAAACGTATCACCTGCAACCGCTACGCCATTGAGGTACGCTACCCAACTGCCTTGTTCATGGTTATCAGTGAAATCACCGTCATTACCTTCGTTTTTAAACAAGTTAGATACTGAAAATGTAAACTGAGTCGCAGGGCTATCTAAGTTGATTTCAAATTTCTCAGATTGCTGTTCTGCACGATCATATTCAATCTGAGCACCCAATCCACCTACTTTGCCGGCAACACCAATCTTAATACCGCTGTGTGCGAAGTCTTTATCTTGGCCATTGAAGCTAACATTTAGCTCAGCGCCTTCGGCTGACCATGGAGAGTCGTTGTCTTCACTGAACTCACCCAGTTTAACTTCGAAGCCTTGCGGATCATTATTCGCATTCAGGTCACCAGACTTATCGATAGTAACTGTCTTAACTTCACTTTCGTTACCATCACTGTCTACTGCTTTATATTCGAATGAATCTGACGCCTTAGCTTCAAGAGAAGTCAGCTCCCAGTTACCTGGTCCTTGTGTGCTTGCTTCCACCGAAACAATCTCAGCACCTTCAGGAGCGACAATTGTGACATTTTGATTATTGTGGGTATCATCATAAAGGAAGGTTTGTTCTTCTGTGACACCATTACCATAATCAAAGGTGACTGTAATCTCGGCTCTTGATTGAACACTATCATCAGCATTTGGGGCAAACCAGCCACCCAAACCGCTTAGACCAACCGTTACTGAGTCCGCTGGACGAGAAGAGAAATCAATGTTGATTACCTCATCTTGGTGAATACCGCGATTAGTCGATGCAATACCGAAACCCATATGGCCTTGCTGGCTGTTGTTCTGTACTAAAGGCTTGGCGTCAACGTTATTTCGACCTTCCGAGGTAATGGTGACGACATCACCATTATCAAACTTCAGTTCGCGAGTATACGCATCTACTTCATCACCCCAGTTATGAAACTCTGCAGTGCTATGAGGGCCTTTATCTAATGTGGATGTATCATCAACACCTAAGAAGAAGCCTGTTGATTCTTGGTCATCTTCATAAACGATGTTGTTAGGATCTGCATACGTCTGCCCAACTACCACTTCAACCTTGTTATTACCATCGACATAGTAAAGAGTTCCTGAATCAGGTAGCTCTGTGATGATCACACCGAGATTTGTATCTGCGTCATTATCGTTATCATCTTCGTCATCAGAAATATGGTCTGTACCACCTCCTTCGATAGCTCCCATTCCGGTATCGAAAATAACTTGCGAAGAGCCATCTGCATTGAGAGAAATAGAGAAGTCTTCAGCTTTTGGCGGGTTATCATGGCTGTCGTCAATAGCTACATTTTTATGAGCGCTAGACGTATCTAGCTTCTCAAATACATCGGTACCATCTTGAGTTACGGATACAACACTAACGTTAAACTCTTGTCCGACTTCGTATTCGTTGTCTTGTTCAGTTTGAATCTCAAAGGTCGCTGTATTTGTATTTGCGTCTACGTTTACAGTTATAACTTCAACAATATCTTCATTGCTCGCGTTTGTGTAAGAGTACTGAAGAGTAACCACACTATCTTCAGGCACTTGCTCACTTAGCGTAATCGTAAATGGGCTTGTCTTATCACCCTCAATAACTGAATCGGGACCAGTCAGCCCAACTGTAACGGTATCTTTATCATTTGTGTCTGTCTCATCGACAATCTTAGCTGTATCTGAGTCCTGTTTGTCATTTTCAACAAACTCGCTAGTTGAGCTAGCTTTTAGGGTTACAGTCTCTTCACCCTCAAGCAATTTATCATCAAGAACCTTGATGAAGACTTCTAAGCTACCCGAGCCGCTAGCAATAATTAGATCGGCAAGCTCCTGCTCTGAAAGCGCTTTATAATCTTGTCCATCTTTAACGTAAATATTGTCTTCGTAATCGACACCTTTAGTTGCAGAATCCCCTGCCGCCCCTAGTGTAAGAGCAAGACCAACGTTCTCAGAGACAAGCTCATCTAGGTTGATTTCAAAAGATAGGAACGCTTCTTCTGCTTCTGTCACTGGTTGGCCAGCAGTAACTGTTAGCTCAGCAACAGGTAATACATCAACATTCACTACAACCGTATCTGTACCACCGTTACCGTCCGACACGGCAACAACAAATGAATCATCTCCATCAAACTCGTTGTTCGGAGTGTACTTCCACTCGCCCGTTTCAGGGTCGATCTCAACACTACCGTTTGTAGGTTGGCTCACCGTGTAAGTCAGGTCAGTGTCGTCAATATCGGTTGCAGTAACCTTACCAGATACAGAGTTATCCTCTTTAGTCGATACACTTATTTGATCAGTATCGCCAATCGGCACTCCATCTTTGACAAATATTGGAGCATCATTTTCTGGAGTGACATTAATCGTAACCACGGCGGAATCAGTACCACCTTTACCGTCAGAAACTGTGTAAGTAAACGTAGCGATACCATTGAAGTCATCCGCTGGAGTGTAACGAACGGTCTGAGAACCATCTTGTAGCTCAACTAACTCAACCTGACCGTATGTTGGATCAATCACTAAACTATCTAAAATGATTAACGTATCACCATCAACATCAGAGTCATTCGAAAGTAACTCGCTACTAGGTATATCGAGAGTTACATCTTCTTGTGTCTGAAGATTTTTAATCACTTCTTGAAATTTGATATTGTCTAGATAAGTCCCACTCTTGTCGCCTTCAGTACCAACTTCTCTAAATGAAAGGGTATTTGAACCATCTCCACTCCCACCTAATAATTCCAATAACTGGGTTTGCATTATGTTACTTTCAGGGGTGATCGTAGCAACAACTTCGCCGTTCCAAATGACCTCAAGCTCAGCACTTGGCAATCGTTCGTACATTGCCGTATCAAAAGACAGTTGGTATAAGGTACCGCTTTCTACACCTTGAATTTGTTGGGTAAGGGTTACATTGTCACCGTTACCTTCCATATCAATCATACGATCGCCGTCTGTTTGATCAACAGCATAGCCTTCTTGAACTGAATCTAAAGCACCAGTTCTTGCATCGTAGGACCAACCATCTAGTTGGTCGATTCGAGAACCCCAACCGGCATTTGATACCGATTCATAGTCTTCAAAGCTACCATTGACGATCAGGTTATCACCTAATTCTCTTGAATCATCGTTCGCGATAGGGTCATCATTTACTGGTGTTACATTAACGGTCACTGTCGTAGTGCTTTTTTCACCATGAGTATCAACAATGGTGTATTCGAAAGTCGCTTCACCATTGAAGTCTTGGTTAGGTTCAAACACGACATTGCCATCTATCAGCTGAACAGAACCGTTTGTAGCATCGGTTGCGTTGACAGAAAAAATGGTTATGTCATCCCCATCAACATCGAAATCATTGGCTAGCAGCTCACTACCACTAATAGTAAGAGCCTGATCTTCTTCCGTTATGAGTTTGGGTGCATCTATTCCGGTAACTGTAATGTTATCGATGAACGCACCAAGCGAATCAGATTTACCCACACCAGCAAAAGCGATTAAAGTAGCATCACTACTAACATCAAACTCAGCATTTGCTTGATACCAACCTTTGTTATCCGGACCATCTAGTGTTACAGAAATGCCTTCTGGAGCAGTCACTGTTCCATCCGCATGCAGCGTAATAGTTGTATTCCCAACAGTAAAAGTCATATCAGACGACGAGTTGCCGTCTTGACGAGGGTTATAATCGAACTCTACCCTCAAAGAGTCTTGATCCGACGTATCAATTGATGTCGTCATCACCGTGTTTTTATGTGGGTCTAGCTCTGCGTAAAAATCACCGTCGGTAGCATCAACAATTAAGCCGTCTCGCTCAATCTCTATACCATTAGTAAAGTCCCATACCTCTGATGGGTCTTTAGAAACAACCGTCCAACCCGCTGGGTTTGCCATATTTTCGAATGACTCAGTGAGCAATATGGTTTCTTGAACGTTTTTGTAAGAATCACTGATGGCTACAGGCGCATCGTTGACTGGCGTCACCGTCAAGTTGAACGTGCTGTCTACCGGTGTGCTGCCATCTTCGTTGCCGTCTTCAACGTTAATATCGAAAGACGCCGACGTGGTTTCGCTGCCGTCATGTTTAAACGTCACTTTACCCGCCGCCAACTGCGCCACCGT